>JACQDU010000323.1 GCA_016200955.1 bacterium | reverse complement strand
GACCTCGATCGGGCTCTCTCCCTCGGTCCAGCGAGCGCGGTGCCGGGGCTTCCCCTCGCGCAGGACGGGACCGGCGAGCTCGTTCAGAGGAGGAGCGGAGACCTTCCGGGCTTCCTCGAGGATCGCGAGAGCGGACGGGCTCGCGGCGAGGACGACGCCGTCGTCGTCGATCGCGACGATCGAGCACAGGGACTCGCCGAAGGCCGCGCGGTAAGCGTCTCTCTGCGCCTCGAGCGTCGCGACCTGCCGCTCGAGCTCGAGCGACCGCGCGCGCGCCTCGCGCTCGAAGTGGAGGCGGTCGATCGCGTAGGCCGCGATCCCCGCCGCCGAAGCGAGGGCGCTCACGTCGTTCTCGGTGTAAGCCCGGCGCGTCTTGACCGCCCGGTCGAGGTAGATCGCTCCCAGCGTCCGCTGGTCCACGCGGAGAGGGGCGCAGAGGACGCTTCTCGGGCCGTCCACGTCCTCGACCATGGCGAGGATCACCTTTTCTTCTCTCAGGCACTTCGTGACGACGGCCTCGGGAACGGGCACGGTCGAGCCGGGAGGATCGGCCTTCCCTCGCTGGACCTGGGCCGCCTGGATCCGGTCGGTGGCGGCGTCGTAGTCGAAGAGGACGGCCCGGTCGGGAGAGAGAGCCCGGCGGAGGCGCGCGATCAGCCCCGAGGCGAGCGCCACGGGATCGCGCCTCTCGACCAGGAAGTTCGCGATGTCGAAGAAGGAGGCGAGCGTCCTCTCGTAAGTCGCCGTCGCCGGCTCGGGCGTCACTCCCGTCGGCTCTCCCACCGGCGCCAGGAGAGGGATCACGCGAGACGCCGAGAGAGCGACCGGCTCCGCCCCCGGCTGGAGGTCGGGCGCGAGCTCGGCTCCCGTGTCCTGCGGGTTCCGCGCCCCGAGGCACTGGAGCTGGAGGAGGACGGGCCCGACCTCGAGCTTGTCGCCGTGGTAGAGCGGCGCCGTCGTGATCCGCTCGCCGTTCAGGAGCGTCCCGTTCGTCGAGCCCAGGTCCTCGACGGTCGCGCCGCCGTCCTCGCGGACCGTGACCTCGCAGTGGCGGCGCGAGATCCCGTCGTGGACGAGCTGGATGTCGCACCCGATCGCTCGCCCGATCACCGCGCGCGCTCCGAGCGGGAAGGTCGTCCCGCGGAGGTGGCCCTCGAGCACGACGAGCTCGGCCTTGAGCATCGGCATGCCGTCAGGATAGCGATTCGGGGCGGCGCGAGCGACGGAGAGCGACGTTCCGGCTCCGGAGAATAGGGGATGAGTCTCGGGCGTTTCTACGGCGGAATTGTGACGGGAGAGCAAGGATCTGACGGAAGGTTCCGTCAGACGTCTGACCGACCTCGCTCCGCCGACACATACAGGGAAGGCCAGCTCAGAGGCTCCCAGGCGAGCGGCAGCGAGCCGCGGTGAAAATCACCGGCCTCGGCTTCCGCCCGAACCAATGCCACGCCTTGGGGCGTGGCGGACGAAGATGACTTCTTCTCTCCGCGAGAAGAATTGGATTGTTAGTACTACAGCTTCTTCATGACCCATATCGTGAGCCCGATGAAAGCCCCGAGCGCGATCATGGCCCCCGCGACGACGAGCACCCAGACCGGCACGAGCGGCTCCTTGTTCGTGGGAGCGGGAGGAGCCGGCCGCTTCGGGCCAGCCGCCGCGGCGCGAGCCTTCAGGTTCTCGAGGCCCTTCTTCTTCCGGGCCGGATCGGCGCCGGACGGAGGAGCGCCGGCACCGCCGCCGAACGGAGGAGCGCCTGGATCGGCTCCGAAGGCGGGATTCGGCGCCCACGTGCCGGGTCCCGGATCGGGACCGCCCGCGAACGGAGGGAACGCGCCGCCGCCTCCTTGCGCTCCCTCGCCCGCGGGGAAGGGGCTCCAGGGCGCCGCTCCCGGCGACGAGCGGTCGCCCGAGGGAGCGGGAGCCGGGAAGCCGCTCTCGGGCGCGGGCGTCCACGCGGGCGCGGGAGGCGCGCCGCCTCGCGCGAAGCCCGAGCCGGCCGGGTTCCCTCGCGGTCCCGAGCTTCCGGGATTTCCTCGCGGCCCGGAGCCCGCCGGGTCTCCTCGCCCGAAGCCCGAGCTTCCGGGATTTCCTCGGGGCCCGGAGCCAGCCGGGTCTCCTCGCGCGAAGCCCGAGCCCGCGGGGTTGGACGAGCCTCGAGGCCCGCCGCGAGAAGCGGCCGAGCCCGGAGGCCCTCCCCGGTTCGAGCCGGGGCCGCCGGGAGGATCTCCGCCCGGGGCGACGCCGAACGGCAAGCCCGGCGCCGTGAAGCGGAGCTCGTCGACCGAGGCTCCCATGTTGATCTTCGCGTCCGGGCCGGGGAAGACGGGCGGGATCATCCCTCCCAGGCCCTGCCCCTCGCGGGAGTCGAGCCAGCCCTCGGCCGGGACTCCGCCGGAAGGAAAGCGAGGAACCGTGGGGCTCGTGGGAGATCCGCGCGGCGAGCCGCGCTCGCTCGCGAAGGGGTCGAGGGGAGCCGCCTCGTCGAGCGGCTTCGCGGGAGAGAAGCTCCCGTCTCGGTGGCGCGCCGTCTCGGCTTCCGGGTCCTCTCCTCCGGGCCCGAGGCGCGTCGAGGGCACGGGGAAGACGCCCAAGGGAGCGATCGGGACCGCGAAGGCCGAGGTCGGCCGCGAGGCCGGCGGGGGAGGAAGCCGCCCCGACTCCTCCGACACCGCGGGCACGAGAGCGCTCCCGCAACGCGAGCACGTGGGAGCGGGGCCGAGGCGCGACTTCTCGTGGATCGCCCCGCACACGGGGCACAGGAGCGCCTCGGCTTTCAGGAAGGCGATCGCGTCCTCGACCTCCGCCCGCGGCGCGAGCCCTCCTCGCACGAGGAGAGGCCCGAGGCGTTGCCCTTCCCGGAGCTGCTGTGCGCGAGCGTCGCGCGCTCTCTCGGGCGACAGGACGCTCCGGCTCACGAGCACGCGCGCGAGCGCCTCGTCCTTCCTGAGAGACTCGGCATCGAGCGCGCCCGCGCCCGCGGGAGCCGGGACGGGCGAGGCGACCGCCGCGACCGCCGCCCGCGCCTGCCAGATCTCCCGGAGCCGCGCGAGGTCCTGCGCCGTGGCCTTCCCGTCGCGCACGATGAGCTGCGAGAGCGCGGGTGCCCCCGGGGCCGCGTCGATGGAGGCGTAGTAGCGGTCCGCCTCTTCGCGGCTCAGGAGTCCGTGCTCGACCGCCAGCTCCCCGAGGATGCGGTCGCGCTCTGCCGGCATCGAAGCCGCGGCTCTCCCTTGACGCCAGAGGCTAGTCCGCTCGCGTCCGGCGCACAAGCCGCCGGCCACGGCCGAGTGAGGAGAAACCGCAGAAGCGCGGAGGTCGCGGAGACCCGCGCGGAGATCGTCGAGCGATTTTTCTCCGCCCATCCTCCGTGCTCGGCGTCTCTGCGGTTCTCTTCGTCTACCTTCCAGGTGCGGTCGAGAGCTCAGCCCGCGCCGGCCGCGGCGCGCGCTTGCTTCAGGCGCAGCTGGAAGCTCATGAAGTGCGCGAAGCCGATGGGCGTGAACGTCTGGAACGCCGTGTCGCTCCCGAGCTGCAGGAAGACGCCGTCATCGAGGCGGACCCGCTTGTTCTCGGGCAGCCTCTGGGAGTCGTACCAGACCTCGCCTCCGCGGACGGTCATGTCGTAGTCGAGCCGGTCCGCCGTCGCCTCGATCGAGAGGGCGAGCGCGGCTATGCCGTCGCCCTCGACCCTCACGTTGGCCTCGGGCCCGCTCCCGATCGTGATCGGGCCCGGCGCCGCTCCCGCGGGAGCGCGGAGGCGCGTGATCCTCGCCTCGATCTGCTTCTCTCCCGAGACGACGGCCTCTTTCAGGAGCTTCTCGATGTCGCGATGGCCTTGCTGCATGAGGGCGTAGCCGGCGTGGCGGCCGACGAGCTTCTCGAACCGGCGCGTCCTCTGCTCGATCTCGCCCGACGAGAGCTTGCGGATCCCCTCGCCCACGAGGACCTCCCGGAAGAGGAAGGGATGCGGGTTGTTCCGCGCGAACGCCTCCGCGGAAGGCCTTCCGGTCTGCGCCAGGAACGTCTCGAACGGCTCCTCCACGACGGTCCTCCTACCTTTGCCTCCGCGTGCGCTTCTTGTCGAGCATCTGGAGCGCGTCCTTCGCGAGCGTCGGCGGCACGAGGGAGTTCTTGGAGATCTCGCGGAGGTCGGCGCTCTGGAGGACGTTGATCAGGAAGCGCGAGGCGAAGTAGGGCGTCTTCGGGTTCAGGCAGAGCTCGCGCGCGAGCTGCGGGTCGCCGGACCACTCGCGCCTCCGCGCGATCGCCGCGAGGACGTTGGGCGGCGTCCTCGGGTGAGTCGCGAGGTCCTTCACGTCCTCGGGTTTCAGGTTCGGGTTGTTGAGAGCGAGCCCGAGCACGGTCTCGTGGCCCGACTTCAGGATCTTCCTGAAGGCCGCTCCCGCGACGGTGCTCGCGATCTTCAGCATCTCCCCGATGTCGAGCTCCTCGCCGCCCCTCTCGCTCGCGCCGCGGTCCCAGGGAGGATCGAAGGCGAAGGCCGGCCAACGGTCGGTCCAGGGCCCTCTCGCGAACAGGCGGTGAGCGAAGCTCTCCGTGCGGGCGAGGACCGCGTAGATGTTCATCGTCGCCCCGGTCTTCTTCTCCGGCTCCTTCTCGACGAGCGAGAAGAAGCGCGCCGTCGACCTGTATCCCGGCGGCGGCGCGAGCGACTCGAGACCGTCTCCCACGCGCCCCGCGGCGCGCGCCAGGGCCGCGCTCGGAGCCGGCGCCGGAACGGGAGCCGGAGCCCGGGTCGGAGGCGGGACCGGAGTCGGGGCCGGCACCGGAACGCGCGCAGGAGCCGGGACCGGAGTCGGCGCCGGACGCGGCGTTGCCCTCGGAGTCGGAACGGGAGTCGACGGGGGCGTCGACTCCGTCGCCGGCTTCCCGTAGTGCTTCGTGATGAGCGCCGCGAGCGCGCTCGCCGCCGTCGGCGGGGGAGCCGCGGGCGCCGCGGGCGCCGCGGGAGGCGCGGGCTCCGCGGCCCTGGGAGCGCTCGCCTGGAGGGCGGCGCGCGAGAGCAGGCGGGTCGTGCTCGTCTGGGCCGGCGGCGGACAGCACGTGTCGCACAGCTTCCCCGGCTTCTTCTCCTCGTCGGGGTCGTAGAGGTCGGGGCCCTTGCACTTCGGGCACTCGAAGCCGAGCTTCACCAGCTCCTCGTGGATCGCGTTCGCGGCCTCGGGAGAGATGCCCCCGGTCTCGAGGAGGGCCTTCACGAGAGAGACGCCCTTCTCCTTCGAGTGAGCGATCGCGGTCTGCGCGGCCCCGACACGGAGCGCGCCTCGCTTGCCCGCGAGCTTGATGAAGATCTTCTCCTCCTTCCGGGTCATGGGCTCGCTCCGGGCACCGGCGCCGCGCCGCGAGCGGCGTTCGAGACGATGCCGGCGACGCCGGGCTGGCCCGGGTCGAGGGCGCGCAGGACGACGAGCCCGCCCACGGGCTGCCCCATGTGGTCGCAGATGAGCACGCCTCGCGCGAGGACCTTGAGCCTCGCGTCGCCCGAGACGAGGTCGAACTCGTCGACCGCCTGCTTCGTGGGCGACTCGCGCGTCAGCTTGAGCAGGTTCAGGATCGGCCACCCGAGCTTCGCGTCCATGCGAGTCCCGACGATCCGCTCGGGGTCCAGGAGGAGGATCCTCGCCGCCTCCGGGTTGGCGAACAGGACGATCCCGCTCCCGTCGAGGACGAGGACTCCTTCCATGACGTTCCAGAGAGCGTCGTGCGCGAAGCTCCGCATCGCCTCGATATCGGTGAGGAGCGTCGCCCGCTCGCGCTCCTTCTGCCTGAGAGAGAGCGCGCGCCGGAAGACGGCGCGCGCCTCGCCCGCGTGGAGAGGGAAGCGGATCGCGCAGAACGCTCCCTTGCGCACGAGGTTCCCCGCGGCCTCTCCCGCATCGGTCGCGACGACGACGAAGGGCGGCCGCCCGAGCGACGCGAGCGTGCCCAGGAGGAGCGCCTCGCGGTCCTCTCCCGCGTCGGCGCGAGAGTCGCAGACGACGAGGTCCGGAGTGCCCTGGAGGAGCTCCTGGTAAGCCGCGGCCTCGTTCGCCGCCTCGACGACGTTGATCTGCTCCGCCGCGAGCGCGGCCGCGACCTGCCTCCGCACGGCCTCGTTCGACGAGAGCACGAGAGCTCGGAGCGAGATCTCGATCGTCCCCATTGCTGGGAGCGTAGACCGAAAACGCCGGCAGCTCAAGCGGTGAAGCTTGACGGACGCCGCGCGAGGCCGTGTTAAAACGGCTCCATGACCCGCACGCTCCTCCGCGCGGCCGCGCTCTCCTCGGCGCTCGCTCTCGTGCTCGCGCTCGCTCCGACCTCGTCGGGCGACGACGCGGTCAAGGAAGACGAGGCGACCCGGGCGAAGAAGCGAGCGGCCGCTCTCGCGGCGAACGAGGAGGGGGTCGCTCTCGCGAAGAAGGGCGAGCTCGAGAAGGCCCTCTCGAAGCTCGCGGAAGCGCTCGCCGTGCTCCCGGACGAGCCCACGATCCGCGCCAACAGCGCGAAGGTCCACGTCGCCGTCGGGCAAGCTCGCGTGGACGAGCGCAAGTTCCCCGAGGCCGCGAAGGAGTTCCGGATCGCGTCCGAGCTCGTGCCGGACGAGCTCGAGTACGCTCACCTCGAGGGCTCGGCGCTCGCCCAGGGCGGCGCGGACAAGGACGCCGTCGCCGTCTTCGAGCGCGTCCTCTCGAAGAAAGAGGACCGGCTCCCGACCCTGGTCGCTCTCGCGCAGACGCTCTACCGGCTCGGCAGGAACAAGGACGCGATCGCTTTCTGGGAGAAGGCGAGGAAGCTCGCCCCCGAGGACAAGGAGATCGCCGCCGAGCTCGAGAAGGCCCGGAAGGAGGAGAGCGTCGAGGGCACCCTCATGGAGGACCTGGGCGCTCCTCACTTCACGATCAAGTTCGACGGCCAGGCCGACCCCGGCCTCGGGCGCCTCGTCGGGCGAGCGCTCGAGGACGCGTATCGCGACGTGGGCTACGACCTCGGGCGCTACCCGCAAGGCGAGGTCGCGGTCGTCGTCTACCCGAAGAAGGCCTTCTCCGCCGTCACGGGTAGCCACGGGTGGGTCGCCGCGCTCTACGACGGGAAGATCCGGATCCCCGCCGAGGGCCTCGAGAAGGCCGACGCCCGCGAGGTGAGGCGCGTCCTCTCCCACGAATACACGCACGCGCTCATCCGCTCGATCGCGGGGACGACGGTGCCCGCGTGGCTCCACGAGGGGATCGCCCAGCTCGAGGAGGGCCGCACGCGCGCCGACGCTCGCACGACGCTCAAGGGAGCGGACCTCCCCGCGCTCGAGGACCTCCAGAAGAGCTTCGCCGGCGACTCCGACCAGAAGCGCGTCCGCGCGAGATACGCCGCCGCGTTCGACTTCGTCGCCTCCCTCTCGGAGAAGCGCGGGAAGACGGCGATCTCCGAGCTCCTCGACCGTCTCGGGAAGAACGAGAAGCTCGACGAGAGCGTCCAGTCCGTCTTCGGGAGCTCTCTCTCCTCGCTCTACGACGACTGGAAGACGAGCGCCGGCAGGTAAGTGGACCTCTCTCTCTTCGACTTCGAGCTCCCCGAGGAGAGGATCGCGCAGGAGCCCGCGAAGGAGCGCGACCTCTCGAGGCTCCTCGTGGTCCCGAGAACGGGGCCGCTCGACGGGATCGAGCGAGCGCTCGGCCACAGGACGTTCCGCGAGCTCCCGTCGCTGCTCAGGAGAGGCGACCTGCTCGTCCTGAACGAGACCGCCGTCTGGAACGCGCGCTTCCTCGGGCGTCGCGAGAGGACCGGCGGGAGGGTCGAGGTGCTCCTCCTCGAGGAGAGCGCGAAGGGCGTCTTCCTCGCGCTCGTCCGTTCGAAGAGCGTCCCGGCCGCGGGCGAGCGGATCGAGCTCGAGGACGGCTCCTCGCTCACGTTCCAGGAAGCCCTCGGAGGCGGCCGGGCGCGCGTCGCCCTCCCCCCGGGCACGGGAGCGCTCGAGCTCGCGGAGCGGGCGGGGCGCGTCCCTCTCCCGCCTTACGTCCGGCGCGAAGGCGCTCCCACGAGCGAGGACCGCGCGCGTTACCAGACCGTCTACGCTCGCTCGCCGGGAGCGGTCGCGGCGCCGACGGCCGGGCTCCACTTCACGCCGGCTCTCCTCGAGAGAGTCGCGGAAGCCGGAGTCGCGACGGCGAAGCTCGTCCTCCACGTGGGCCTGGGCACGTTCGAGCCGCTCCGCGCGCGCCGGATCGAGGAGCACTCGATGCACGCCGAGCGCTACGAGATCCCCGACGAGACGCTCGCCGCGCTCGAGAGCGCTCGCCGCGAGGGCCGCCGGGTGATCGCGTGCGGGACGACGACCGTGCGCGCGCTCGAGTCGCTCGCGCGGTCGGGCAAACCGCGCGGTCTCACGGACATCTTCATCCACCCGCCGCACCCCGTCGCGAGCGCGGACGCTCTCATCACGAACTTCCACTTGCCCCGCAGCACGCTCCTCCTCCTCGTCTCCGCCTTCGCGGGGAGAGAGCGGATCCTCGCCGCTTACCGCGAGGCGATCGCGCGCGGCTACCGCTTCTACTCGTACGGGGACGCCATGCTCATCGAATGACCGATTCGCTTTTCCCCTCGATCTCGCAGCAGGTCGCGTCTAGATTCGGGATCGGAGGTCGCCTTGCAGCCGCTCCTCAAGTACTGCTTCCTCTGCGAGCACGAGTTCCTGGCCGAGTGGGCCAAGACCGAGTCGATCCGCGCCTGGCACACGAGCGAGATCTGTCCCGCGTGCGAGCAGGCGCTCCGCGAGCGAGCGGCTTAGCCGCCCCTCGCGTCCCGATCGTCCTCGCGACGGACTTGCCAGACCCGGCGCTCGAGCACGGGAGGGAGGGGCGGCCGCGCGGGTCGCGGCGTAGCTTCCGCGGCCAACCTCTGTGGAGCGCCTGGCCTCGAACGGCTAAGATCCCAGCGAGGTCCGGCCCCCGATGCTCGTCTGCCCTCGCTGCAAGACGGAGAACGACGACGGCCGGATCCGCTGCGGAAGCTGCGGCAACAACATCAGCAAGCGCGGCGACTACCTGAAGGCGCAGGGCCCCGCGGTCATCGTCCTGGGGAGCGTCGAGGACCTCCGGCGCGCGAGGGAGACCGGCAACATCGACCTCTCCGAGGACGACCCGACCGCGCTCGGGTGGCTCGAGGAGGACGGCGCCATCGAGACGGCGCCCATGGCGACCGACGAGGAGCCGAGGACGCGCCGCGTGTCGGTGCGCGACATCGACAAGATCTCGGGCCTCCACGACCTCCGCGACCTCCAGAAGAGCTTGCTGGGAGAGTCGCCCCCGACCGGTTCCTCGCCGATCGTCGCTCCCTCGAAGATCGACCGCCCCTTGTCGAGGAGGGTCCCCTCGCTCGCCGCGCGCAGCGAAGCGGACGCGGAGGCTCCTCCCGCGGAGGCCCCGCCGGCGAAGACCTCTCCCGACGAGGCCGCGACGGCACCCGAGCGATCGCCGGAGCTCGACGACTCCTCGAGCGACGACGAGCCGAAGGTCGAGAAGAGCCCGACCACGGCTTACCTCCTGGGAGAGCTCTTCCCGCAGCCTTTCGAGCTCACGACGACGCGCCGTTACCTCATGGGCCGGGACCCGCGCGCCTCGATCTTCCTCCCGAGCGGGCAGGTCTCCCGGAGGCACGCGGGGATCGCCGCCGACCCGAAGGGCGACTACTGGATCGAGGACCTCCGCTCGACGAACGGGACTTACCTGAACGGCCACGCGATCGTGAAGCGGAGGCTGCGCCAGGGAGACGAGGTCCAGGTCGGGCCCTTCGCGTTCCGGTTCGCGAAGGCGACTCCCGGCCAGGAGCCGGCGAGCGCCCTCTGCGACCCGAACTCCGAGACGCAGGCCATGCGCGCGGTCCCGGGAGCGCTCTCGGGCGACATCGACAAGACGGGCGTGCCGCTCGTGCTCGCCCTCCTCTACGCGGGGAAGCGGAACGGCGTGCTCACGCTGAGGGCGGGGCGGCACCTGGGCAGGATCTTCTTCGTCGCGGGCCACATCCAGCACGCGCAATTCGGCCGCACGATCGGCGACGCGGCGCTCGCCGCGCTCATCCCGGCCGAGGGCGGCCTCATGCACTTCTGCGACGAGAAGGTCGAGGTCAAGCAGACCGTCACGAAGTCGACGAAGGACATCCTGGGAGAATGGCTCAGGCCGCCCGACGCGAAGACCGGCTCCACGAGAGGACGCATCGTCCCTCCGTAGCAGCGTGTCGGCCCAGGCCCGCCTTCTTTCTTCGGGACGTTCTTCGCGCCTTTGCGCCTTCGTGTTCTCTCGCGGGTCCTGACGGGAGACCGTGCTGAATCGCGCCCTTTCATTTAGCATCCGGCGGTGCACCCGGTCCTCTTCACGATCCACTTCGATGTCGCGACCGCCTCGGCCTTCTTCGTCTTCTTCACGCTGGTCGCCTTCGTCCTCGCCCTGAGAGCGCGGCCCGCGCGCACGACCGTGGGAGCCGCGAGCGGGCGAGCGCTCGCGAGCGCGCTCCTCGCGAGCCTCACGCTCGGGCTCCTCGGGTCGAAGAAGCCGGAGGAGAAGGAGGGAGCCGACCTCTTCCTGCCCGGCGCCGCGGGAACGCTCGCGGGAACGCTCCCGCTCGCGGTCGCGCTCGCGCGCGGGAGCTTCGACGTCCCCGTCTCGAGCTACCCGGTCACGATGGCGCTCGGCTTCCTCGCTGCGATCGTGCTCGGCGTTCCCGCCGGGGCGCGCCGCGGGATCGCGCGAGCTCACATGCTCGACATCGCGATCCTCTGCATCCTCGTGGGCCCGATCGGCTCGCGCGTCTTCTTCGTCGCGGAGTTCTGGGACGAAGACTTCGCCGACCGCCCCGCGCGCCTCGTGACGGGAGAGCTGTCCTCGCTCTCTCCCGCGGACGAGCTCGAGGCGAGGACCGCCACGGCGAGCGCGCGCACCGCGTTCACGGGCAGCGAGGCGAGCTGGAACGAGGTTCTCCACGGGCTCTCGACGCTCGAGCGAGGCGGCGTGCGCGCGCGGATCCTCTCGCTCGAGCGGCGGCGCGGGAGCGAAGTCGAGCACCGCGTGCGAGGGATCGCGCTCGAGACGGCCGAGCGCGGGAGCGCGGCGCAGCTCGCCGTCTCGGGCGCCGCGGCGCCGAAGCTCGGCTTCCGCACCGACGTGATCGCTCACGGGCTCGACGTGCCGTGGACCGACGCCCTCAAGCTCTGGAACGGAGGGATCGTCTTCTACGGCGGGCTCCTCGCGTGCACGATCGCTTCCATCATCTACATCCGGGCGCGGGGCTACCGCTGGCTCGTCCTGGGAGACGTGGTCGCGCCGCTCGGAGCGCTCGGGCTCGTCTTCGGGCGCACGGGCTGCTTCCTGAACGGGTGCTGCTGGGGCCGCGAGGCGGACGCGAGCTTCCCCCTCGCGATCCGCTTCCCCGTGGGGAGCTTCGCGTGGCTCCAGCACGCGAAGAGCGTCCTCTCGCCGGCGTTCGACTCGACGCTGGACTCGGGCCGCTTCACGCCCGACCTCGAGCGAGCGCTCCGGGCCGCCGCCCCGGGCCTGCTCACGGGAAGCTTCCCGGTGCATCCCGTCCAGCTCTACTCGATCGCCCTCGACTTCGCGCTCTTCCTGGTCGT
>JACQDU010000322.1 GCA_016200955.1 bacterium | reverse complement strand
TCGGCCGGGTGAGAGCCGAAGACCCACGTGATCTCGAAGAATACGGTGTCGTTGGGGCTCGGGTCGCGGGCGTTGTCGAAACCGCCGCGAACGCGGCGTTCCCGGTGCTCGAAGCCCACGCGGAAGCGCAGGAACTCGGTCGTGTAGAACGCCGCCCAGATGCTCCCCGCCCACTGGCGGTGCCCGGGCCGCGCTTCGTCCTGGTTCGACCAGTCGCCGCGGACGCCGAAGTACCATCTCTCGAGCGGCTGCACCTGGAGCATCGCATAAGCACCCGTCCCGTGGTCGTGCTCCTTCAGGATGAGCGGGATCGGGTTCCCGTTCGCGTCCAGGGGAGAAGTCGCCTGGACCACGGGGAGGAGCCGGTCGTGCTTGATCGTCTGGTAGACCTCCGCCACGAAGACGATCGAGTGCCTCGTGTCGGGCTGCCACTTGACGGTCAGGTCCGCCTCGGCGAGCTGCGTCTCCTGGAGCGAGTCGTGCGGGTGCCGGATCGGCCCGCGGACGTCGCTGTAGCCGAACAAGTAAGACGCACCGAGCGACGCCCACGTGACGTCGTTGATCTGGAAGAAGATCTCTCCCCGTCCCATGTAAGCCGGCCTGTTCGTGCGAGACGAGCTCAGGATCCGCGGGTTCTCGCCGTTCAGGATGATCGCCGAGAGCGTGATCGGGATCGGCCCCGGAGCGAGCCACGAGAGGATCCCTCCCGTCTCGTTCCAGCCGTCTTCCCCGAAGATGTCCTGGAGCGCGTAAGGCCGCGTCGTCTGCGGCAGGTCGTGCGTGTGGAGCGCGTTCAGGCGCCCGAAGGGCACGCGGAACCGCCCGAGCTGGAGCTTGAGCTGGTAGGGGAGCGCGTCGAGCGTGAAGTAGCCCTCCTCCACGTCGACGCCGTAGCCGCCCCCGTCCTGCTCGAAGACCGAGATGATCACGACCCCGTTCGCGTAAGGGTCGATCGCCGCCCGCAGGTCGAGCTCGGCCTCCCGGAGCGACATGCGGTCGTCCGGGCTCAGCCCCGTGTCGGCGAAGACCGTCTTGTTGTGGTTCGTCGCGAGCCGGCCGACGAAGTCTCCCGAGACGACCATGCGCGGGTTGAACTCGTTCCCGCGCTCGACGAGCTGGTTGAGCGCGCGTCCGAGGACGCCCCGGTCCTCCTCCTCGCTGGCTGCCTTTGCCGCGGCCGCCCGCAGATCGGCGGCCTCGTCGCCCGTGGGCTTCTCCGGCTTCTGCTTGTCACCCTCCTTCTTCTTGTCGGCCTCGGCTTCCTTCTCCGCGGCCTCGCGGAGACGCTTCGCCTCGGGATCCTCGTCCTGGGCGCGCGCCGGAGGTCCGGAGAACGCCATGATCGCGCCGAGGACCGCCGCGCCCCTCGCGCGAGCGGTCCACGTCCTCCACTTGAGAAGACTCATGTTTCCCGTGAGCTCTAGGAGCTCTCCCCGGCCCCGGTCGGAGACCGGAGCCTGTTCCCTGAAGTTGTCCCAACGAACGCTACGCGCACGGCCGAGCGTGACGCTGCGAGCGACGCGTGACGCCGAAGGACCGCGCGCGAAAGGCTAGGAGACGACCGGGAAAACGGGAGGAGAGCGAGAGCGTTCGATGGGCTCGAAGGCCGAGCGGACCTCGAGCAGGGGCGGCAAGATCGCGTCGCTCGCGGGAGCGACCGCGTCGAGCGCAAGAGCGGGCTCGCCCAGGGCGACGACGAGCCGATCGACGGTATGACAGAGAGCGCAGTGCGCCTCGTCGTGGATCGAGCGAGCGGGGTCGTCGTCGCGCTCGAGGTGCGCGTTCCCGGCCTCGCACACATGGCGCGCGCGGAGCGGCTCGCCCGGGGAGTGGAGGAAGAGCCCGAGGATCGCCGCGAGCGCGTAGAGACTCGCCAAGCTCGCGTGCGCGGTGCGGACGAGGGCTCGCCTTCTCTCCCGACGCGACAAAGCGGAACCTTCCAGGGACAGATCCTACCGCCGGGTTCCTGTTACGCAAGTCAGGCGAGAGAAGCCCGCCTCGAGATCCTTCTCGACAGGGGCGCGATGCTCGCGGGTTCTCGAGCTCGCTAGGTGCGCGCCACGAGCCCGTAGCGCATGAGCGCCAAGAGCTCGACGGGCAGCGTCTCGGGCTTGAGCCCGCGGTCGCCCTGGAGGTAGGCCCACACGACGCGCTCGATCGCGCCGACGATCGCGAGCGAGGCGACCTTCTCGTCGTGCTCGCGCAGGACCTCGTTCTTCACGGCGTTCGCCAGGATCTCGCGCGTGAGCTTCTCGATGCGCTCCGAGCCCTTCCGCACGGCGTCGCCGCCGGCGCCGACCGCGCGCGATTCGTGCAGGTAGAGCCTGACCTCGGGCAAGTGCTCGAGGAGGACCGCTGCGAGCTTCGTCCCGAGCTCGAAGTAGATCGGCAGCGTGCTCTCGGCGTCGCGGCACCGCGCGAGCGCGTGGCGGGCGTCGGAGACGACGGCGAGCAACGGCTCGAGGAAGCGATTCAGGAGCGCGCTGAAGAGCGCCTCCTTGTCCTTGAAGTAGAGGTAGTAGGTGCCGCGCGCCACGTCGGCCGCCGCGGCGATCCGCTCGATGCTCGCGCCCGCGTAGCCCTCGGCGAGGAAGGCCGCGAGGCCCGCGTCCAGGAGCCGCTTCTGCTTATCTGCTTTGTTGAGATCGCGTTGCTTCACTCCCAGATCTTATCAGTTGACAATAGTGACGGGTGCGTCATAATTCTCGGTCGCTAACTGACGGCAGCGTCATTTTGGTCCGGAGGTCTCCCGTGATCGGTATCCCGCTGGGTCTCATCTTCGCGAACGCCGTCGAATGGTTCGCCCACAAGCACGCGCTCCACGGTCGGGGAAGGAGGCGAGAGAGCTTCTTCAGCTTCCACTTTCACGACCATCACCAGGCGGCGCGGCGGAACGGCATGATCGACCCCCGCTACCAGGCCGGCGTCGGCCTGAGCTGGGATCCCCGCACGAAGGAGATCGCCTCGATCGTGGTGCTCGAGCTCTTCTTCCTGCCGCTCGCCCCGGTGGCGCCGTTCTTCGTCGGCACTCTCGTCTACTCGGCCTTCGACTACTACCGGAAGCACCAGCGCAGCCACCAAGACCCCGCGTGGGCGCGCGAGCACCTGCCGTGGCACTACGATCACCACATGGGCCCGAACCAGGACTCCAACTGGTGCGTCACGCGTCCGTGGTTCGACCACCTCATGGGCACGCGCGAGCCGTACGCCGGAACCGAGCGCGAGGCCCGCGACCTCTTGCGCTCGCGCGAGCGCGAGCTGGCGCGGAGCGCCCGAGAGTCGGCTCCGGTGGCCGGAACGGCGCCGGCAACCGCGACGGCGACGGCGGCGGTCGCACCCGCGGCTTAGCAGCCCGTTCAAGAACGACGCCGAGCCACCGAGGTCACGGAGGTCACAGGAACGAAGAGAGACGCCGTTTTCTCCGTGTTCTCCGTGATCTCCGTGGCTGTTGCCGTTTCTCAGCAGGCTGTTGGCCCGGGCTCGCGGAGTCTCCCCGTTCGACTCCACTCTTCTCGCGGTACGCGGCGGCGACGCCGAGGAGACGGAGCGCCCGAGCTCAGGCCCTCGTGCGCCCGAGCCGCCTGAGCGCGAGCTCGACGGGCACGAGCACCGCCGCGAGCACGAGGAGCGGCCCCGCGAGCGGCTCCCTCTCGGGCGGTCCCGGCCCCGCGAACCCCGCGAGCGTCGCGGGCTCGAC
>JACQDU010000329.1 GCA_016200955.1 bacterium | reverse complement strand
GACCGCGCGCTCGCCATGGACGCCGTCAACGCCGCGCGCGGGGTCGTCTTCGACTACTTCGAGCACAAGGCGAAGATGCCGAAGACGTGGTTCCTGGTCCTCCCCGAGGAGAGGTCGGCGAACCCGGACTACGTCACGCTGTCGGACGAGGGCCTCGAGGACATATCGACCGAGCGGGTGTGGGTCGAGCACAAGGTCATGAAGCAGCTCCACCTCGTCTTCGTGCAGGCGCTCAACAACCTGCGCGACCTGAACAACCTGATCGCCATGTTCCTGAAGGACGTGGCGCTCGAAGCGAACAAGCGCGACGACCGCGCCGCTCACCGGCTCGCGCTCAAGTTCTTCAACACGTCGCTCCGGTCCGCGTTCGCGGCGAAGGACGTGAGGACGGCTTACAACATCCTCCACCAGTACCGTCAGCTCGCCGAGGAGCTCGTGAAGCAGAAACGGCTCTTCCTCTGCGAGCTCGTCTTCGGCTACTTCAAGTACTACGGCCTCCTCTTCGACTCAGGGAACATGGGCTTCATCCTCGAGACCGTGGCCTACGACTTGTACCGACTCCTCCGGCTCGCGCTCGAGGCGAGGGTCGAGAACCTGGACGCGCTCCTGGGAGTCTTCCTGGAAGTGGACAGGCCGCCCGACGCCGGAGGCTCCGACGTGCACCTCCGCGGCGTGCGGAAGGCCCAGGCCATGTTCGCGGCGTTCTCGATCTCGCGCGGGAGGCGCGACCTCGCCGCACGCATCGGGAACGACATGAGGGCCGAGCCCCCCGAGCGCCTCCGCTCGATACGCGAGGAGATCCACGCCGCCGAGCGCGCCTTCTGGGAGATCACGGACCGCGGCGTGAACTTCGACTTCCTCGAGCCCGATCTCCGGAGTCACCTCGACGCGTTCTTCGACGAGGACCTCCACCTCGGTCCTCGTGCGCCCGTGGCGTCGCCGGGCTAGGCGGGGGCTAGGCGGCTCCGGGCGCGAGTCGTTTCTGATAGACTTTTCGCCCCAGAAGGAGGCCCCATGCGCCTGTCCGCGTCCCGTCTTGCTCCTCTGGCGACCGCGATGCTCGCGACCACGCTCGCGGGTTGCCTAGGCTCGAACCGGAAGCCGCGCCCCGAGCTCGACGCCGAAGCTCCGAAGGAATCGCGCGGCTCGACGCCGCTCTTCGTCTACCGCGAGATCGGCGTCCCCGCCTCGCCCACGAACATCGTCAAGCTCGTGATCGAGAAGAACGGCCTCGCCGAGCTCGAGCACGGCGGGCTCTCGAAGTCCGACAGGCTCGGAGAGGACGAGAAGGGCTCCCTCACGTCGCTCGCGGGGCAGGTCGGATGGGACAGCGTCCCGACGGAGTACGTCGCGAAGACGCCTCGGCCCGATCCCAAGGCCACGACCTACGAGATCACCTACGGCGGCACCGATCCCTCGCACACCGTCACGACCCACGACGGCGTGGACTCCGAGGACCAGGCGTTCTCGAAGCTCAGGAAGAAGCTCTGAACCACCGAGCACACCGATGAACACCGGTCGTTCTTCGGTGTCCGTCGGCGCGCTCGGTGGTTTGTTCTCTCCGTCAGGTGAGAGAGCCGACCGCGGTCGTTTCCCCGAGGAGCGCTGCGACGCGGCGCCGGTCTCCGCCTCCCAGGAGCGAATCGAGCAGCCGCGTCTCGCCGTTCTCCCTCGTCGCGACGACCTGACCCGAGACGAGCACGATCCTCGCGCCCGGCACGCGTGAGACGCGGGGCGCCCTCTCGTCGAGCGAGGCGAGGAGCCCCGCGAGGGGATCGAGCCCCGAGAGGACGAGGGGCTCGCTCTCCTCGGGCTTCTCCTTGTGCCAGAGCCGCCGGAGCAAGCGGAGCCGCTCGACCGTCTCGGGGAGCGCGTACTGCTCGCCCGAGAGGCCGTGCGCGAACAGGCCGCGGCGGATCGCGCCGCGGGCCTCGAGCCGGCGGAGGGCCGGAGCGATCTCGCCCCACGCCGGGAAGCACGGCTCGTGCTCGAGCATCTCGCGCGCGAGGACGCCCCACCTCTCGAGGAGAGCGCGCGCCCGCCTCTCCGCGATCTCGTCGTCTTCCATGGAGGAAGGTTCGTTCCCGAGCAGGGCCACTCGCCCGGGCAGGCGAGAGCGGCCGCCCATGAGCGTCTTCCCGCGCCGCTTCTCGAGCTCGACTCGCTTCCGCGTCGCTCGCCTCTCGTCCCGATCGCCCAGCGCCCGCAGGAGAGCGAAGCCGTCTCCCGTCGCGAGGCCGGCCCTCACGAGCTCCGCGACCGCCGCGAGCGCCGCGCTCTCGGAGAGCGCCGCGGCGCGCGCGGTCTCGGCGACGAACGACGCGCCCCGCGCTCGCAGGTGCTCGAGCACGGCGCGTGCTTCCTGCGAGAGAGCCTCGAGCGTCTCCTTCTCGTCCGACGCGCGCGGTCTCAGCCACGAGAGGTCGTCTCTCATGACGAGCGCGACCGGCCCAGGGCCGCGCAGGAGCGCCTCGTGCGCCGTGGGAGAAGCCTGCGGCTTCCTCGCGGGCTCGAGCCGCGCCCAGACGATCTCTCCCGAGAGGCCGAGCGAGTCGAGGAGGGCCGGCACGTCTCCCAGGACGCGCGCGGGAAGGACGTTCTCCTCCCACTCGCGCTCGGGCAGGGAGCAGCCCTGGAGCTGCTCGATCGTCCGGAGGAGACCTTCGGCGCCCAGCCGCCGCTTCGCGCGCTCGCAGCGCTGCCAGCGCAGGAGGAACCTCGCGAGCTCTCGCTGGGAGACGGGCTGCGCGCGCTTCCTCAGGCGGGAGAGCGTGCGCGCGTGGAGCCGCTCGAGCGCCGAGCGGAGCGAGAACTCCTCCTCGCCCGCTCTGGTGAAGCGGCCGCGCACGACCTCGCCCGCGGCCTCGAGGCGCGCGAGCGAGGCTCGCGTTTCTTCCGGCGAGAACCGGGTCTCGAGCACGATCTCGGCCACGAACAGGTGCGGCTTCCGCGAGAGGAAACGGCGGAGGACCAGGTCTCGCGCCGGCTCGCTGCGCACGTCTTCCTTCCGTGAGTAAGCGAGCTCGATCGTCTCCGCGAACGACGATGCGAGGAGGCGGGGCTCGCCGCGAACGTCCCGGGAGACGACGTCTCCCCGAGCGCGCAGCGAGGAGAGCCACGCTCGCCCCGTCTCGGTGTCGGGCGCGCTCGCGAGGAGCTCGTCTTCCACGAGAGAACCGGCCTCGTCGAGCACCAGGAGCAGCTCGCGCGCGTCGCGCGCCCGCCTCTCGCCCTTCTCGTCGGCGCGGGAGCTGTCCTTGGCGAGCGAGAGCGCGAGCTTCCGGTCGAGGAGCGCCTCGAGCCCGCTCTCGACCGCACCCTGGAGGAGCGAGCGGTGCGTCGTGACCGCGCGCGCGC
>JACQDU010000304.1 GCA_016200955.1 bacterium | reverse complement strand
GAGATCATGGAAGTCCTCCAGGACCTGAACGAGCGCGGTTTGACGATCGTGCTCGTCACCCACGAGCACGACATCGCTCGGTTTGCGAAGCGGGTCGTCGTCTTCCGCGACGGGAAGATCCGGACGGACGAGCACGTGCCGGAAGCCTCGCGCGCGCACGAGGTGCTGGAGTCGCTTCCGGCGCTCGAGGACTGAGCCGCGAGCCTCGGGTCCTCGCGGACACGCTACGACGTCTCACCGTCCGTCGACCGGACCCGAGGAGGCTCGCGCCCGAGCGTGCAGCTACCGTCGAGGGCGGTGCGTCGTGGAGTGGCGGCGTGTTGCCTTCCGCGGGGTAGCCGAGCTCGTGGGTCCATCCGTCGCGCTCGAGCTCGGGCCGCTCGACCCGGTCCCCTTCGAACCGCCGGGCGGCGCCGCGGGCGAACCCGCCGTCGCGCTCGCGTCGGGTGACGTGCTTGCCGGTGTCTCCGGCGCGGAGAGCCCGAGGTCGACTCCGTCGATGCTGTAGATGGCGTAGCCGTGCGGGGGCGCCCAGAGCTGGACTCGCCGGTCGTCCGCGACGTGCTGTGTCTGCGCCTGCCCCGTGTAGTCCTTGAGATCCTTGCCGGCCCAATCGCTCTTGACCGTGACCCACTGGCCCTGCCAGTTGCCGGGATCGTTGTTGAGGACGAGGACGAGCCCCGGGAGGCTGCCGTAGCCGTTCCGCTGCGCCACGAACAGGTGCTGGTCCCTGTAGAGCGTCGTGGTCGTTCCGCCCGCGAGCTTCTTGCGGATCTTGATGAGCGGGTCGATCTGGGCCTTGAGGCCGTAGGTGGAGTAGTCCTTGTAGAAGACGCACGGGTAGCCTTCGAGAGAGAGGATGAAGGCGTAGGCCATCATCTTGTTGTTCACGATCGGCGAGCTTCGGTCGGTGTCGTGGTTCTCGGCGAACGTCACCGCGTGCATCGAGTCGCGCGCAGCGAAGCCGGCGCCGTCGAGCTTGCGCATGTCGAAGCCGCCGGAGGTGTCGTTGCACATGTCCTTGAGCGTGTAGAAGAGCGGGAAATCGAAGGCGCTCGCGCCGGTCTGGTTGACGTACCACGCGATCGTGTCGATGTTGTCCCAGACTTCCATGACCGCGAACTTGCCGTTCTTCTTGCCGTCGTGGAACCACTCGTTCAGGTAACCCTCGTCGAGTCCCTTGGCGTAGTCGACGCGGAAGCCGTCGTATCCGATCGAATCGACGAGCCAGTCGCCCCAGAGCTTGAGGCCGACGTTGACCCAGTCGTGCTTCTGGCAGAGGTCGGGGCCGAATGCCTTGTCGTGGTAGGGCGCGTTGTTGTCGGCGTGCTCGTCGTTCGGGTGGAAGTCCATCCACGTCTTCTTGAAGAGGTACGGCTCGGCGCCGTGAGGGATCGTCCGCCCGAGGCGGCTCTCCACGGTCGCCCACGAAGGCGCGCCGTCGGGTGCGGCGTGGTTGTAGTCGAACCGCGTCCAGTCGGTCTGGCCGTTCTTCGGGCAAGTCTCCTGGGCGTCGGCACCCATCATGTGGTTCATGACGATGTCGGCGTAGGCCTTCATGTGGCCCTTGTGCAGCTTCGCGATCAGGTCGAGGAGGTCCTGCTTCGTTCCCCACCGCGTCGCGACCGAGCCTTTTTGCTCGAACTCGCCCAGGTCGTAGTGGTCGTAGGGGTCGTATCCGTTCGAGCTGGCTCCGGACATGCCCTTGGATGGCGGCGGGAGCCACATGGCCGTGAAGCCTGCTTTCTCGAGCTCGGGCTCCTGCTTCTGGAGGGTCCCGTACCAGCCGTTCGGAGCGTCCCAGTAGAAGCCCTGGAGCATGACGTCGTCGTCGGCGGACGCGACGCTCGCGGCAGCCAGGATCGATGCGAGAACGCTCGCCTGGAGGAGGCGGTGGATCGCCGATGCGGCGAGGTGGGTGTTGCGCATGGTGGTTGTCTCCTGCTCGCACGCGGTATCGCGCGCTGACGGCGACAGGAGGATCAATCGACGGGCCAGAGTCGGACGCGGAGCGTCATATGCCTGGAAGGCAATGAATTAGGCTTTGACTTACCCAATCATGGCCGGTCCCGAATCGGGCCACTCTGGGCCGGTCGGTGGCTCACATTGGGCCAGGGCGGACTCACCCGGTCGGGTCGCCGTCGGGCTCGAGGCGGAGCTCCTTGAGCTTGCGCTTGAGGGTCGAGCGGCCAATGCCGAGGATCTCGGCGGCTCGGGTCCGGTTTCCGTCGACGCTCTCGAGGACGCCCAGGATGTGGCGTCGCTCGACGTCGTCGAGCCGGCGCGAGCCATCGTCGACGCGGGCCGCTCCCTGGCGAATCTCGGGCGGCAGGTGCTCGACCGCGAGGGGCGCTCCGCGGCTCACGATGAGCGCCCGCTCGAGGACGTTCCTCAGCTCGCGGACGTTCCCGGGCCACTCGTAGCGTTCGAACGCGGAGACGACCGAGCGATCGAGCGCGATGCGATGCCTCCCCGAGCGCCTCGCCAGCTCGGCGAGGATCGAGCGCGCGAGGGGCCCTATGTCCTCGCGCCGCGAGCGGAGAGGAGGGACCGTGATCGGGACGACGCTCAAACGAAAGTAGAGGTCGCGGCGGAAGGCGCCCCTCTCGCCGGCTTGCTTCAGGTCGACGTTCGTCGCGACGAGGAGCCTCACGTCCGCGCGCAGGACGCGCGTACCGCCGACTCGCCGAAAGGTGTGCGAGTCGAGGAAGGTGAGGAGCGACGCCTGGACGCTCGGCGGGAGCTCGCCGATCTCGTCGAGGAAGAGGCT
>JACQDU010000303.1 GCA_016200955.1 bacterium | reverse complement strand
TGAAGGGCGTGTAGCCCGCGCCCAGGAAGGCGAGCATCGACGCTCCCGTGACGGCCACGTCTCGGTTCTCGTCGCCGCGACACCCGCAGGCGCCCCCGTGGCAGCCCTCCTCGAAACCGGAGGAGCGCCAGCTCCCGTCGCAGCTCTGGTGACGCGCGAGCCAGCGTAGGCCCACGTCGACCGCGCTCTCGGGCACGGGCGATGACGGTGGTCGGCGGACAACGATTCCTATGGCGCGGCCGACGATCCTCGGAGGCGGAGGGGGCGGGAACAGGACGCTGCGGAACCAGTGGATCGGGCCGGCGCTCGTGAGGCCCGGGCTCGGAGAAGGCGAAGGGCTCCGCTCCTCCGCGCGGGCGACAAGGAACGCCGAGAGGCCGAGGGCGCCGACGAGCCCTCCTGCGAGCCAGCGGGCCGCGCGCTTGAGCCGGCGCAAGAGGATCGGACAGTCCTGCGTGAGCACCGTTCCGTCGGCGCGGCGGAAGAAACGCACGCAGAGGCGCCGTCCCTCCGATCTCTCGAGCAGCGCGATCGCTTCCTCACGGCTCATGCCCTCGACGTTGTAGACGTTGAGCGCGCAGAGCCCGCAGAAGCGCACGCGGTCGTCACCCTTCATCCCTTCCCACGGGACCTTGCAGGGCGATGCGACCGCGAGGTCATCGAGGAGGTCGAGCTTCCGTGCCATGGCGCGAACCGCTCGCAAAGGCCAGTCCTCAGACGATCGAGTCGTTCGACAAGGACTTCGAGAGAGGGGCTCGGGCGACTCGCCCGGCAACGGGAGGCTTGTGCGTGCGGTCCGGGGATCAAGTCCGCGAGCAGGAGGCATTTCACGAGATGAGGAGAAGCGCCCGCGTGCCCAGCGTGCTCCAGTGCCGTCTCACGGTCAGCCGTAGAAACCGATGACCGTCCCCCGGCCCCACAGGTCGATCCCGCGACTCCCGGCGATCTCCTCGAGCTCGCTCACGCTCACATCCGGCAACCCGGCGACTTGACGCAGGAAGCGCCCGAACGCGCCGATGAGAGCGGCTTCGTGCCCCCAGCCCGAGGAGTGCCCGGGGTTGACCTCGACGAGGCTCACTCGGCCGTCCTCGAGGAGCGCGAAGTCTGCGACGAGGAACTTTCCCTGGAGCGCGCCAGCGACCCGCTCGCTCAGGGAGCGCATGGTCTCGTGCTGTTCGCTCGAGAGCGCGCCGAGAGACGCGAGGTCCTTCTCCGAGAGATCCGCTCGCGCGCTCTCGAGATCGAGGTGGCACGACCAGAACAGCGGCTTGCCGAAGCCGATGAAGACACGGAGCTCGAGGCCGGTGATCCGCCCGCTCTCGGTGGCGATCATCTTGATCGGCAACCGCTCGCGGACGGCGAGGCCGCCGATCTCCTGGTGATCGGAGAGGAAGGAGACGAGGTGCGTGGCACGCGAGACGAGCTGCGCCCGGCTGTGGGCGAGGTGGAGCATCGGGTTTCGCTTGAGGGTCCCGTAATACGTCCGGACGAAGACGCCCCACTCCGCGACATCGAAGCCAGAGAGCTTCTTCTCGAGCAGCTCTCTCGCCTGATCCTCGGTGATCGCGCCCGTGATCTCGGGAAGAGGGACAAAGCGAGTGCTCGCCTGGGGAACACCGATCGCCGCGAGCCGGGGCACGCTCAGCGAGAGATTGAAGGCCTCCTCGACCGCGAGCGGTTCGTCGTGGACCGGAACGCCCGAGCGCCCCGCGAGCGCGAGCTGTGAGCAGGGCGGGGAGCGAGTACCGTGAAGAAAGCCCGAGTGAACGGGACCACCGTGGTGATGACCCCGCAGCCGCACGAGAGCAAGCCCGACCCCGGCACCGGGGACGTAGGGGGCCCGGAGCGTAGCGAGGGCTCGCGAAGCGAGCCCGAGCGGAGCGCAGGGTCCCCTACGTCGCGCCCGACGCCTCAGCCTGCCGAGGAGGCCGTTCCCGACCCGGAGGTGGTGCCGAAGGCTGCCCGGCGCCACTACACGGCTGAGTTCAAGGTCCGTGTCCTGCGCGAGGCGGACGCTTGCTCGAAGCCCGGAGAGATCGGAGCGCTCCTGCGCCGTGAGGGGATCTACTCGTCGCTGCTGACGACCTGGCGCCGCGAGCGCGAGCGCGGCGAGCTCGACGCGCTTACGCCGAAGAAGCGCGGCCGGAAGGCGAACGACCCTCGCGATGCCGAGAATGAGCGCCTTCGCCGGGAGAACGAGAAGCTCCAGGACCGCCTCGGGAAGGCCGAGCTGCTTTCGGTGGCAGTTGTTCCGGGCTTCTGCTAAAGCGGCGGTCACACATGAGCGCTCCGAGGTCCTTCCGCCGCGTGCTGATCACGGGAGTCGCCGGCTCCGGCGGCAGCTACCTCGCGGAATACGTGGCCGAGAACCACCCGGAGGTCGAGCTCCACGGGATCTCTCGCTGGCACACGGCGACCCGCGACAACCTCGCGTCTCTCGCGGGAAAGCTCACGGTCCACGAGGTCGACCTCCTCGACTGGAGCTCGGTCTTCTCGACGATCCGGGAGGTCGCGCCCGACGCGATCTTCCACCTGGCGTCTCACGCGAACGTGCGAGCGTCCTTCATCACTCCCGGGAGCGTCCTCGCGAACAACATCCTCGGGACAGAGAACCTCCTCGAGGCGGTGAGGCTCGCGAAGATCGACCCCGTGATCCAGCTCTGCAGCACGTCCGAGGTCTACGGCCAGGTCGACCCGAAAGACGTCCCGATCCGCGAGGACGCTCCCTTGCGGCCCGCGAGCCCTTACGCGGTCTCGAAGACCGCGCAGGACCTCCTCGGGTGGACTTACTTCGTGAGCTACAAGATGCGGATCATCCGCACGCGCATGTTCGCTTACCTGAACCCGAGGCGAGCGGACCTCTTCGCGACCTCGTTCGCGCGCCAGGTCGCGCGGATCGAGCGCGGCCTCGAGAAGGAGCTCGTGCACGGGAACCTCGAATCCGTGCGAACGCTCATAGACGTGCGCGACGCCATGCGCGCCTACTGGGACGCGATCGTCCACTGCGAGCCGGGCGAGGCCTACAACATAGGCGGCGCCACGACCATGACCGTGGGAGAGTTCCTGAAGCGACTCATCGCTCTTGCCGAGAAGCCGATCCCCACCCGGCAGGACCCGCGCCTCCTCCGGCCGGCGGACGTGACGCTCCAGATCCCTTGCTGCGACAAGTTCGTCGCCGCGACCGGCTGGAAGCCGCGCTACACGTTCGACGAGAGCTTGAAGCACCTCCTCGATCACTGGCGCCGCGAGACGGCGCGCGGGGCGCTCGCGTAGAGGTCAGGTTCCGGCAAGGTGCCGCGTCACGAAAGCATCTGCGGCAGCCAGGCTCTCGGGCACGCCGATATCGATGAAAGGTGCGCTCGTCCGCGCCACGAGGACTCTCTTCTCGTCTCTCAGGAGAGAAGGAAAGAGATCGACCTCGAAGCTGAGCGGCGTCTTCCCGGGGAAGCGAGCGATCGCTTCACCCCTGAGAGCATAGACGCCGGCGTTCACGAGCCCTCGCCCCGGCTTCTTCTCCCGGAACGCGACGAGCTGTCCCCGCGAGCTCACGTCGAGAGACCCGAACCGCGAGGCGTCCTCGACCTCGACGCCGAGCAAGGCTGCCTCGCACGAAGGGTCCCGCGCGAGGGCGAGCAAGGGCGCGAGGTCGGCGACGGCGATCGAGTCTCCGTTCAGGACGAGCACGACCTCGTCGCCGTCGAGCGCGAGAGACCGCGCCGCGAAGACGCATGCCCCCGCCGTCCCGAGAGGCTCGCTCTCCCGGACGCACGAGAGCTCGAGCCCCAGGATGCGCGCCTTCTCGATCCAGCGCTCGATCGACTCCGCTCGATAGCCAGCCGAGACGACGACCCTCCCGACGCCTTGCCCCGCGAGATGGGCGAGGACCCAGTGGAGGAACGGCTCTCCCCCGACGGGGATCATGGGCTTGGGAAGGTCGGGATGGAGGTGGCGGATGCGGATGCCTTCACCGCCCGCGAGGATCACGGCGGCGAGGCGACTCACGCTCAGACGTTCCCGAAAGAGCTGTTCTTGAGGATCGCGAAGCCCTTCACGAGCTCGCGGATTCCCGCTTCGAGAGAAAAGGCCGGCACGAAGCCCGTCTTCGCGAGTCGAGCGTTCGAGACGATGTAGTCTCGCTTGTCCGGGTCCTCGCCGATCGGCGCCTCGAGGTAAGTGAAGCGAGGGCACTCGCGCTTGATCGCCGCGCAGAGCTCGAGCTTCGAGAGGTTCGCGTCGTCGAGGCCCACGTTGTAGGCCCGGTCCTTCATGGAGTCCCAGCGCTCGATCCCGTGCAGGAAGACGCGCGCGACGTCGCGCACGTGGATGTAGTTCCTCTTGAAGTGGCCCTCGAAGACGACGACCGCGCGGTCGTGGACGGCGCGGTACGTGAAGTCGTTCACGAGGAGGTCCGTCCTCATGCGCGGCGACATGCCGAAGACGGTCGCGAGCCGGAACGTCACGACGTTCCCTCGCTCGAGGAGGAGCTTCTCGGCCGCGACCTTCGTCTCTCCGTAGAGCGAGATCGGCCGGAGCGGGCTCTCCTCGGTCAAGGGAGTGTCCTTCTCTCCGATCCCGTAGCCGCTGTTCGTGACGGGGAAGAGGATCCTCTGCTCGCGCGAGGCGAGGCGTGCTAGGGAGCGGATCGCATCGAGGTTCGTCGTCCTCGCCCCGATCCGATCCTGCTCGCAGAGAGGCGCTCCCACGAGGGCCGCGAGCGGGATCACGTAGCCATGTCCCGGGAGGAGCCGTTCGAGCGTCTTCTCGTCGCGCGCGTCGCCCCGGATGACCTGGAAGCGCTCGTCGTGGCAGCAGTCGAGGAGGCTCGCTTGCTTCCAGAGGAAGCTGTCGAGCACCGTGACGGCGTGACCGGCCGCGAGGAGATGCGGGACGAGGACCGAGCCTATGTAGCCCCCTCCGCCGGTCACGAGGACTTTCTCGGCCATGCGCGACTGATTAGACTCCCTCGAACGATGCTCGACAACTCCTCCGCCTCGCTCGCGCCCGCCGTCTTCCTCGATCGCGACGGCGTCGTGAACCCCATGGTCACGAACCCGAGGACGGGGCTCCTCGACTCGCCTCACCGGCCGGAGGAGGCGAGCGTCCTTCCGGGCGTCCCCGAGAGCATCCTCGCGCTCCAGCGAGCGGGTTTCCGCGTGATCCTCGCCTCGAACCAGCCGAGCGTCGCTCGCGGGAAGTGCACGCTCGAGGAGCTGCGCCTCGTCCACGAGAGGCTGATCGAGCTCCTAGCGAACGCGGGAGCGCGGCTGGACGGCGTCTATTACTGCCATCACGACCCGAAAGGCGTCCTCCCCGAGCTTGCATGCCCCTGCGTGTGCCGGAAGCCTGCTCCGGGCATGCTCCGCCGCGCCGCACGCGAGCACGGGCTCTCTCTCCCGGACTCCTTCATGGTCGGCGACCGCGAGAAAGACGTGGAGTGCGGCCGGAACGCCGGCTGCCGCACCGTCCTCGCGAACGCATCGCCCAGGGAGTCGCGCGCGGCGGCCGACCACGACGCGAAGGACCTCGCGGACGCGACCTCCTGGATCCTCTCGCAGCCTCGAACGGCTCGCGCCTGAGACCTGGCCTCGCGCTTCGGCTCCCTGCGTGCAGGAATGTGCCGAGAGGAGCAGGAGGCGGCCATGGCCGACATCGTCAGGAAAGTCGATTACTACTACACCGAGGTCCCCCACAAGACCGGCGAGGGCGCCCGCGTCCTCGGAGTCTTCAAGAGAGCGGGCGTGAACCTGCTCGCCTTCTCGAGCTTCCCGGGAGACGGGAACGCGCAGCACGACCTGTGCCCCGCGGACGGCGAGGCGCTCAAGGCCTGCTGCCAGCACGAGGGGATCAAGCTCATGGGCCCGAAGCCAGCTCCTCGACGTGGAGGCCGCGCGCAGCCCCTCTGTGCCATCGACTCGCGTGTCTTGCCGGCGTGCTCAAGGTGCGGGGGGCAGAGGACTACTACATGGCGGCCTGCCTGACGATCGTTCAGCATTCGGCGACCGTCGAGGAGACTCCGGTCGCGTTCTTTGGGGCGTCGCCCCTCGATAACCGCGATCTCATGTGGCGCATCCAGCTCCTGACCGATGCGCTCCTGCACCGATGGCCGATGTCGTCCGGGGAACGAGAGTAGGTCGCTTCGAGAGTAAGTGTCTGCGACGCTTGTGATCGCTTGGTGATCCTCCCCTCGCGAGCTTCTCGGCCAGCTGTCCGGTCTCTCCCTCACTTCGCCTTGGCCTGCGCCTTCGTCGCGGGAGAGCCCTTCCCCGACTTGCGCTTCAAGTATTCGAACGCCAGCCGGACCCCGAACCCCGTCGCGCCCTTCCCGACGTAGCCCCTGCCGCCGTCAGTGACCCAGGCGGTCCCGGCGATATCCAGGTGAGCCCACTTCGCCTTGGGAGGAGCGAAGTGCTTGAGGAAGTATCCGGCCGAGATCGCGCCCGCGTGGCCGGCGCGACCGAGGTTCTTGATATCGGCGGCGTCCGACTTTATGTGCTCGCCGTAGTCGTCGTCGAGCGGGAGAGGCCAGACGCGCTCGCCCGTGTGGTCGCCGCAGGCCTTCAGGTCCGCGAGGAGCTGCTCGTCCGTCCCCATGACGCCCGCGCGGACCTCTCCGAGAGCGACGACGCACGCTCCCGTGAGCGTGGCCATGTCGATCACCGTGACGGGCTCGTAGCGCGCGGCGTAGCAGAGACCGTCCGCGAGGATCAGGCGGCCCTCGGCGTCGGTGTTCTGGATCTCGATCGTCTTCCCCGACATGGCCGCGACGACGTCGCCGGGCTTGGTCGCGGTGCCCGAGGGCAGGTTCTCGGTCGCGGGCACGATCCCTATGACCTTCAAGGGGAGCTTCGCGCGAGCGACGGCGTGCATGATCCCGATCACGGCGCATCCGCCGCTCTTGTCGAACTTCATCTCCCACATCTTGTCGGCGGGCTTGATCGAGATCCCGCCCGAGTCGAAGGTGATCCCCTTCCCGACGAGCACGTGAGCCCCGCGCTTGGCCACGCCCCTGGTGCCCTCGGGCGGCTCGTACTCCATGACGATGAACTTGCAGGGCTCCTCGGTGCCCGCGGCGACCGACAGGAACGCGCCCATGCCGAGCTTCTTCGCGTCCGCTCGCTCGAGGATCGTGACCTTGAAGCCCGCCTGCGCTCCCGCGTCGGTCGCGGCCTTCGCGAGGCGCGTCGGCGTCCCGTGGTTCGCCGGCTCGTTCGCGATGTCGCGCGCGAGGTTCGCCGACTCGGAGACGAGGACCGCGAGCTCGACCGCCGCGGGAGCGCGCCTCACCTTCTTCGACGAGTAGACGGAGACGGCGATGTCGGGCGCCTCCTTCTTCGCGACGCGCGTGACGCCGTCCTCGGACTCCTCGCCTTCCGCGCTGCTCGTCTTGTGGCGCTCGAACTTGTAGCCGGCGAGGACCGCGGCCTCGGCGGCGGCTGCCGCGACAAAGGCGCCGTCGAGCGCGGACTCGACCTGCCAGCCCGAGAGCATGATCCCGACCGACTTCACCTTGATCGCGATCGCCTTCGTGACGATCCCGCCCACGGCCTTGCGCACGGCCTCGAGCGAGGCCTTCTCGCGCTTCCCGAGGCCCGCGAGGAGGACGCGCTCGGCCTTCGCCCCGTTCTGCGGGTAGAGGAGGACCTGCTCGCGCGCCTTCCCCTTGAAGTCGCCGTTCTTCTCGACGGCCGCGGCGTTCCCCAGGAGCCCCTCGAGCCCGGGACGCGCGCTCGGCTTCTCGTTCTCGAAGACGAGCACGGCGAGAACATCGAGCTTGTCCTGGGAGGGATCGGTCGTCCGGTGAGTCACCTTCGCCGCCATGGCTACCTCTTCTCTCCAGCGCCTTCCGCCTTCGCGACGCGAGCGAGCGCTTCCTCGAGACGGAGCCAGTGCTCCCCGGGAAGGCTCACGCTGCCGAGCGCTCCGCCCTCGCTCTTCTGACCGGCGTGGAAGTCGGACCCGCCGGTCGCGAGGAGATCGAGCGCGCGGGCCCGCGAAAGGAACCGCTGCATGGTCTCCTGGGAGTGATCGGGATGGAAGACCTCGACGCCCGCGATCCCGCATTCCTTGAGGCTTTCGAGGCAAGGCTCGAGGTCGTCGAGGCCGGGGTGGGCGACGACGGCGACTCCCGCGAGGCGCCGGACGAGCGCGCAGACCTCTCCCGCGCTCGGCCTCGGGTAATCGACGTAAGCGGGCTTCCCCATGCCCAGGAAGCGCTCGAACGCCTCGCGCTGATCGGCCACGTGCCCGCGCGCCACGAGAGCGCGCGCGACGTGCGCTCGCCCGATCGAGCGGCGGGGGTCGAGAGTCTTCCCGGTCACGTCCTCGCGGCGGAGAGGAGCTCCGAGCTCGGCGAGGCGCTCGATCATGCGGTCGAGCCGCTCCTCGCGGGCCGCGCGGCGCTCGTTCTGCCACTCGAAGATCGCGGAGAGGCGCTCGGGAGAGAAGTAGGCGAGGACGTGGAGGTTCCTCTCCGCGTGCGCGGGGTCCTTCGCGGCGGGATCGTGGGTGAAGCTCGAGATCTCGATCCCGGGCACCACCTGGAGCCCGAGCTTCCTCCCCTCGTCGAGGCACTCTTCCATGGCCTCGGTCGTGTCGTGATCGGTCACGGCGAGGACCCTGATCCCCGCCCGCGCCGCAGCCCGCACGAGGTCGCGGGGATCGAGCTTTCCGTCGGAGATCGTCGTGTGCGTGTGGAGGTCGACGGTCACGCGAGGACTTCCCCCCGAGCAAGGGGGCGAAGTCTAGCAGAGGGACACGACCGGAACAACGACGCGGCTCACTCGGGCGGCCAGGGAGGGACCGCCTCCTCGAGCCTTCCCCAGGTCTCGAGGATGTGAGCCGGGCTCCTCGGGATCCCGCGCTTCTGGAAGTAAGCGGCCCAGGCCTCCGCCTTCTTGTCGAGCTCGGAGTCCTCCGCCCGGAGCTGGGCCAGGTGACGGCCCGAGTCGCCGTGGAGGACCTTCGTCTTTCGGTCGAGCGGGGGAAGATTCCCGGTATCTGCCATGGCGCGCGCCTGTCCTTATAGCCGAACACCGAGAGCCCCTTCAACGCCCCCCGAGCGCGAGCGCTGCCTCGAGCGCGCGGTCGAGCGACGCCCGCGCGAGCCCGAAGCTGCGCGCGAGCCCCGGGAGCGCGAGGAGCTCGCTCGGCCTCCGGGCGAGGTGCGATGCGAGCCGGAGCGGCCGCGGCCCCCCGGCGCCGTCGAGGGCTTCGGTGAGGTCGGGGACGCGGTCGTCGAGGCGGTCCACGAC
>JACQDU010000302.1 GCA_016200955.1 bacterium | reverse complement strand
CGCCGACGAGGCGACGCAGGACGCCGACGCCGAGCGGCGCATCGAGGCGCGGATCGAGGCGGCGAAGGCTCTCAGGAACGTGAGGAACAGCTACGCCGTGCCGCCCAAGAAGGAGATCGAGGCGATCCTGACCGGCCCCGACGAGGCCTCGCTCGCACCCTTTCGGGGAGCGGACGCGTTCTTCAAGGTGGCGGCGAACGTGACGAAGCTCACCGTGGGCGCGGGCCTCGCGAAACCGAAGGGGAGCGCCTCGGCTTCCTTCGGGCCCCTCTCGGTGTTCGTGCCCGGGCTGTTCGACCCCGCGCAGGAGCGCTCGCGGATCGAGGGAGCGCTCGCGAAGAAGCGGCCGATCGTGGAGGGGAAGAAGAAGAAGCTCGAGACCATGGCCGGGAAGGCGCCGCTCGAGGTGATCGAGCGCGAGCGCGCCGCTCTCGGCGAGATCGAGGCCGAGATCCGCTCCCTCGAGAAGGCGCTCGAGGACCTCGCGTGACGCTCGCTCTCCCGGCTCCGTCGGAGGACGAGCCCCTCGTGGAATTCGCGATCGACATCGCCCGCGAGGCGGGCCGGATCATGATGGACGGCCTCGGCCGGAGGCCTCGCGTCTCGAAGAAGAGCCAGCGCGAGCTCGTGACCGAGGTGGACGAGGCCTGCGAGCGCCACGTGATCGCCCGCATCCGCGCGGCCTTCCCCGACCACGACTACTTCGCCGAGGAGGGCTCTCGCCGCGAGCAGAAGAAGAGCCCGTATCGCTGGATCGTCGACCCTCTCGACGGGACGACGAACTACGCTCACGGGATCCCGCTGTTCTCGATCTCGCTCGGGCTCGAGAAGGCCGGAGAGATCGCGGGAGGAGTCGTCTTCGCTCCTTACCTGAACGAGATGTTCTTCGCGACGAAAGGGCAGGGCGCCTTCCTGAACTCGCGCACGATCCCGATCCACGTGAGCGAGACGGACGCGATCCCCGAGGCCGTGCTCGCGACGGGGTTCGCTTACGTGCTCAACCAGACGCCGAACACGAACCTCGAGAACTTCGTGCGCGTGACGCGCGAGGCGCGCGCGACGCGGCGCTTCGGCTCGGCGGCGCTCGACCTCGCTTACGTGGCCTGCGGCCGCTACGACGGTTTCTGGGAGATGCACCTCAAGGCCTACGACGTCGCCGCGGGCGCGCTCCTCGTGCGCGAGGCGGGAGGCAAGGTCACGGACTTCCTGGGAGGCGAGGAGTGGCTCGAGGGCCAGTCGATCGTCGCCACGAACGGGCGAGTCCACGAGGCGCTCCGCTCCCGCCTCGATCCGCTCCGGCCGGACGGTCACGTCCGCGCGAAGGGAATGACCGCTTGAGCCCGAGGCCGTCTCTTAGTCTCATGTAAGAGACCAGGAGGCCCCGTGAGCAGCGCCGATCAACTGAAGCAGACGTTCGCCGAGATGGAGAAGAAGTTCAAGCCGAACTCGGTCGAGAAGGCCATGACGTTCTACTTCTCGCTCGGCGAGGAAGCGGGAGAGAAGTGGGGCCTCGAGATCGGCCCGTCTTCCTGCAAGTTCACCGAGGGCAAGCCGGCGAAGGACGCCGATGTCTTCCTCAAGACCTCGGCGCAGATGTTCCTCGACATGATCTCGGGGAAGTACACGCCCGGCATGCGCGACTTCATGACGGGGCGCGTGAAGTCGAACGACCCGCTCAAGCTCAAGGTCCTCACGAAGGCCTTCGGGGGGTAATCGTGCGCTCCGACCTCGGACCCGGCTCCATGCGACGCGTCACGCTCCCACCGCGTTCCTTGTTGGCGGAGGAGGGCTCTGGAGGCCAGACGCTGCTGGACCGAGAACCGATGCCCCCACGTGCTTTTGGTTAGCACGACCGGGCGAGCGCGCGCGACGCGCCGAGCGGCGCTCGTCGTCGTCGCGGCCGCGGCCTTCGTCTTCCTCCTGAGACCGGCCGTGCGGAGCTACAACAACCGCGACGTCTCGCGCTACGCGCAGATGGCGTTCGAGATGAGGCACGACGAGACGCTCGTGCCGACGCTCTGGCGGCGGCCTTACCACGAGGCCATGCCGCTCGCGGCCTGGGCGCCGCTCGCGGTCGCACGGCTCGAGGGAGAGGTGACTCCGCTCTCGGGCCGCCTCCTCCCGGCGCTCTCGGCGCTCGGGATGGTCGCGGTCACACTCGTCCTCGCGTGGCGTCACGGCTCCGCTCGACTCGGGCTCCTCGCGGGAGCGATCGTCGTCCTCAACTACCTCGTCGGGAAGTACGGGAGAGAGTCGCGGATCGACCCCTTGCTCGGCTTCGCCGTCACCGCCGCGGTCGGCGCGTTCTTCCATGCCTCCGAGAGAGACGACCGGAAGTGGTACCTCGTCTCCGGAGTCGCCCTCGCGCTCGGGATCGCCGCGAAGGGGCCGCTCTCGGGGATCGTTCTCCCGGCCGCCGCGGTCGTCCCTTACCTCGCCGTCGCGAGGAAGGGAAGAGCGCTCGTCCTCGGAGGGTCCCTCGCTCTCGCCGTCGCGGGGGCGCTCACGGCGGCCTGGTTCCTTCCTTACCGCGCTTACCTCGGACCCCTGGAATTCCAGGCGTTCGTCGATCAATTCCTCAGGAACGAGAACCTCGCGAAGCTCACGGAAGGCTACGGGAAGGAAGCACCGCCGTGGATGTACCTCGAGTGCGCGCCCCACTTCGCTCCGTGGATCGTCGCGAGCGTGTTCGCGTTCGTCCGCATCCTGAGAGCGCCGCGCGGGGCGACGCCTCTCGAGCTCCTTGCGGCGTCCTGGACGCTCGTCCCGCTCCTCGCGCTCTCGGTCGCGAGCGGGAAGCACCCGCGCTACCTCGTCCCGCTCGTCGCGGGCCTCGCGATCCTCGCGGCGTCTCAGCTCGAGGTCTGGCTCGAGACCGCATCGAGAAAGGCACCGGAGGCGCTCGCGCGCGGTCTCTCGGCGTTCGCTCTCGTCGCGCTCCTCGCCGGGATCGCCGCGCCCGTCGTGCTCACCGTGAGGGAGGGAGCGTCTCCCTACGCTCTCGGGACGGGCCTCGCGACCGTCCTCGGAGGAGCGCTGGCGCTCTCGTGCGCGCGGAGGCGCGAGGTCGGATCAGCGCTGCTCGGTCTCTACGTCGCCTCGGCGGCGGCGGTCGCCTTCTACAACGCCGAGGTCCTCTCCTTGCCGGAGGTGCAGCGCCGGAATCCGTACTTCCGCCTCGCCGAAGATCTCTCGCCCCGCGTGAGCGCGGACGCGCCGCTCGCGGTCCTCGAGGAGCGCGACCCCGCCGAGCACGACGCGATCGACCACGCTCAGCTCGGGCTCCACCTCTCTCGATGGGCCGAACGGCTCCCTCGCGGCACGCCGCCCGCGAGCGGCTTCGTGCTCTCGCGGGAGCTTCTCCCGGGATGGCGCCTCGTGAGCGAGCACGCCTGGCGGCCGCCGAACAGCGAGAGGAAGGAGAGCGAGCGCTGGCTCCTCCTTCTCAGGGAAGAGAAGAAACAGGAGTGACCCACCGAACGCACCGAAGACACCGATCGGCGCGAGCGGCGCTTCGGTCTCGCTCGGTGTCTTCGGTGGTTCCGTTTTTCTTTCGCTCGCGTCAGCGCGTGCGGTCCTTCGCGATGACGAGGAGCTTCCCGGCCTTCCCGGTCTCGAAGGCAACGCCGTGGCGCTCGAGCTCGCCTCTCGTCTTCTCGAAGTCTTCCTCGTTCCCGTAGCCCAGGACGAGGCGGCCGCAAGCGTCGCAGACCGCGGTGTCGCGGTGCTTCTTGAGGTGCTTGCGGGCTTCCTTCTCGCAGCACGCCTTCACGGCAGCGCCTCGAGCTTCGCTCGGGAAAGGCGCAGCCTACTTGGAGGGCGCGCCGGGCTTGGCCTTCAGGTTCTTCGTGAGCGTGATCATGTTGCCCACGTCGTTGTACTCGAGCTTGTCCGTGCACTTGAGCATGAGCATGATCACGAGCCCACCGACGCGGCCCTGCT
>JACQDU010000321.1 GCA_016200955.1 bacterium | reverse complement strand
GGCTCCCGGGCCGCTTCTCGTCTCGCTTGCAGCCCAACGATCCCAAGGACTCGGTCGAGGCGATCCTCGCCGTCACGCGCGAGGGGCTCTCTTACGGGAACGGCGACGCCGTGATCGGAGTGAACCCGGCGACGGACACGGTCGAGTCCACGATCGAGATCCTGACCGCCGTGAAGGAGCTCATGCGGCGACACCAGGTGCCGACCCAGAACTGCGTCCTCGCTCACGTGACGATCCAGATGGAGGCGCTCAGGCGAGGGGCGCCCTGCGACCTCATGTTCCAATCGCTCTCGGGCTCCGAGAAGGGGAACAAGGGCTTCGGCGTGAGCATCGCGATGCTCGACGAGGCGTACGCGATGATCTCGAAGCTCGGAACGGCGGCCGGGCCGAACCGGATGTACTTCGAGACGGGCCAGGGCTCGGCGCTCTCGTCGGACGCTCACTTCGGGAACGACCAGCTCACGATGGAGGCGCGCACGTACGGGCTCGCTCGCCGTTACTCTCCCTACATCGTGAACACGGTCGTCGGGTTCATAGGGCCCGAGTATCTCTTCGACGGCCCGCAGATCACGCGAGCGGGGCTCGAGGACCACTTCTGCGGGAAGGTCCTCGGGATCTCGATGGGTTGCGACGTCTGCTACACGAACCACGCGAGGACGGACCAGAACCAGCTCGAGAACCTCGCGGTCCTCCTCGCGGCCGCGGGGTGCAACTACTTCATGGGGCTCCCGCTCGGCGACGACGTCATGCTCAACTACGAGTCGTCGAGCTTCCACGACAACGCCGCGATCCGGGACCTCCTCGGCCTCAAGCCGACGCCCGAGTTCGAGGCGTGGATGGAGGAGAAGGGGCTCACGAAGAACGGGAAGCGCACGCTTCGCTTCGGCGACGCGAGCCTGTTCCCGTAGCCGCGTGGCCCGCGTCAAGTTCGCCGTCGTGAGAGAAGACCCCGAGCTCGAAGAGGAGCTCGTGCGGCTGCTCCGAGCCAAGGCGGCGCTCGTCGTCGCCTCGGGCGGGTGCACGGCTCTCACGCTCGCGGCTTCCTTCCCCGACCTCGAGGTGACCGCGTTCGACCGGAGCGCGGAGCAGATCGCTCACGTCGAGAGGAAGCGAGAGGCGCTCGCGCGAGGAGACCTCGCGGCGCTCAACGTGAGCGACGCTTCGCCCGCAGGGTTGAATCAGTCGGGCGAGTTCGACGGGCTCTTCCGCCAGCTCCGGCTCTTCGTGGAAGAATTCGTCGCGCCTCGAGCCGAGATCGCGTCGTTCTTCGAGCCCGGGACGACTCCTCGCGCGCGCGAGGAGCTCATCCGGCGCTGGGTCGGCTCCCGTTACTGGCCGGTCGCGTTCTCGCTTCACTTCCACGAGAGCTTGCTCCACGCGATGTTCGGGAGAGAAGCGACGCAGCACGCCGCGCCCGGCTCTTACCCGGCTTACTTCCAGAGAGTCTTCGAGCGAGGGCTCGCCGCCGCGGGTGCTCCGAAAAACCCGTTCTTGCAGCACGTCTTCCTGGGAGCGTACCGGCCCGAGGACGCGCCGGTTTACTTGAAGAAAGGCCGGGCGAACGAGATCGAGCTCGTCACGGGCTCGCTCGAGCACGTGAGTGAGCTCGAGCGCTTCTCCGTCTTCAGCCTCTCGAACGTCTTCGACTGGTCCACGGACGAGCTCGCGCGGTCGTGGGCCGAGCTTCTCTCGGCTCGCGCGCGGCCCGGGAGCGCGATCCTGATCCGCGCCCTCAACAACGACCGGAGCGTCCGGCGTTTCTTCGAGCCGGCCTTCCGCTTCGACTCTGTCCTGGGAGAAAGGCTGCTCGCTCGCGACCGGAGCCTGTTCTACAACCGCGTCGAGGTCGCCTTCCGCGTCTCCGCGCCCGCGTGAGCAAGCCCCGGATCGTCTGCGTCGAGTCGGAAGCGCTCGCGCCTTACGCGCCCGGCCTGCGAGCGCTCGAGGCGGGCATCGCGTATCCGATCGGCGGGGGCGCCGACTCGTTCCGGATCGATCACGGGGAGACGTATCACCCGTTCTTCTCCTCTCTCGGCCGGGCCTGGTTCCTCGTCGCGCTCGCGGGAGAAGAAGTCGTGGGCACGCTCGCTCTCGTGGCGCGCGAGGCGAGCCTCGG
>JACQDU010000320.1 GCA_016200955.1 bacterium | reverse complement strand
TCAAGTGCCTCGAGAAGGAGCCCGCGCGCCGCTACCCGAGCGCGGCCGCGCTGGCGGACGACCTCGACCGCCACCTCTCGGGAGAGCCGATCCTGGCCCGCCCTCTCGGGCCCCTCGCCCGCCTCGCGAGGAGAGCTCGCCGGAACAAGGCCGTGACCTCTCTCCTCGCGCTCCTCGCCCTGGGAGCCCTCGCCGCGGCGCTGGGCGTGGCCCACGCGAGAGCGGACGAGCGCCGGAAGCTCATCGAGCACGCGCGCGAGGAGGCCCTCGCCGCGAAGAAGCTCCTCGCGAGCGCGCGCGCCGCTCCGTCCGGCTCGACCGATGGCCCCGAGGCGTCACGCGCTCGCGCGGACGAGCTGCTCGCCCGCGGCCTCGACGCGTACGAGGGCGCCGCTCACCTGGCGGAGATCGCATCGGACGACGAGAGCCGGCAGCTCGCCTTCGATGGAATCCTCGCGCTGGGCGAGGTCGCTCTCGAGTGCGAGCAATGGAGCCTCGCCCGCAGCGCCTTCACGAGGGCCGCGCGCCTCAAGGGCGATGACCCGCGCGCGAAGGCCGCGCTCGCTCGCGTCGAGGCCGAGCGGACCAAGGTCCAGGAGGCTCACAGGAAGGTCGTCCTCGACCAGCTCGACCGCGCGCGCACGGGCGCGCTCGAACAGGCCGAGGATCACGACGAGGCGCTCCACCGCCTGCTCGGGCTCGCCGAGCCGCAGACCGTCTCTCTCCTCGTGAAGGCGCTCGACGAGGTCACGACCGCCCTTCTCGCGCAACGCGGCCGCCCTCCGGCGGAGCGCATGCTCTCTCCCGGTCTCGCGTCGCTCGCGAAGCTCTCGTGCGAGGCGCTCGGCTGGATCGGGGGCCGCTCGGGCGCGGTCGACGCGCTCGCGCGCCATCTCGAGGCGGAGGACGACCAGGTCCGCGCCGCGATCGCGGGAGTCGCGCTCTGCCGTCTCGGAGGAGAAGCGGCCGAGGTCGCGCTCGTGCGCGCGAAGGCCCGGTTCGGCGTGAACGGCGCCTTCTGGGGCCAGGTCTGGCGCCTGTTCGCGCGCATGGCCTCCGACGCGAAGCTCGACTCCGAGTCGGCCCTCGGCTACTTCGAGCGCGGGAATGCGCGCCGCGAGAAGCGCGACCTCGATGGCTCGATCGCCGACTACACGCGCGCGATCGAGCTCGACGCTCGCCGTCCCGGCGTCTGGATCGCGCGAGGCGTGGCGCGCCACCAGAAGGGCGACTTTCTCAAGGCGGTCGACGACTACACACGTGCACTCCAGCTCAATCCACGCGCGGCCGACGCCCTCGCGAACCGCGCCACCGCTTACGATCTCCTGGGCGACAGGGACCGCGCGATCGCCGATTACACGCGCGCGCTGGAGCTCGACCCCCGCGAGGCGGCCCACTGGGCGAACCGCGGGTGCGTGCGCTTCCGCAAGGGGGACCTCGACGAGGCCATCGCCGACCTCACGCGCGCGATCGAGCTCGACCCGCAGGAAGTGCACGCGTTCGTGAACCGCGCGATGGCGCGCGACTCCAAGCGGGACTTCGCGGGGGGCATCGAGGACGCGACGCGCGCGATCGCGATGGACGCCGGGCTCGCGGCGGCCTGGGCAGAGCGAGGAATCGCTCGCATCGAGACGGGCGACCCGGACGGCGCGATCGCCGACCTCACGCGCGCCATCGAGCTCGCTCCCCAGAGCGCCGTCTCGTTGCAGTGCCGCGGGGTCGCGCGCGTGAAGAAGGAGGACTACGAGGGCGCGATCCTCGACCTCACGCGGGCGATCGAGCTCAAGCCGGGCCTCGCCGAGGCGTGGGCGGCACGCTCGACCGCTCGCGAGAAGAAGGGAGACAGGACCGGCGCGATCGCCGACCTCGAGCGGTTCCTCGAGCTGGCGCCGCGGCACGCTCGGGCCGACGCCGCGCGAGCCGCTCTCAGGGAGCTCAAGGGGAGCTGATCGCGCTCACGAGAGCGCGGGGAGCGGCTTCGTGTTCTTGCACTCCGGGTAGCCGGAGCAGGCCCCGAACGGGCCGCGGCGGCCGTAGCGGATCACGAGAGGCTTCCCGCAGGCGTCGCAGTTCTCTCCGAGCGGCTGCGGCGGAGGCGGCGCCGGGAGCTCGATCCCCTCCGGGAGCTGCGCCGTCCCGCGGCACTTGGGGTAAGTGGTGCAGCCGAGGAACGGCCCGCGCCGCGAGCGGCGAATCGCCATGGGCGAGCCGCACTTCTCGCACTTCACGTCGACCTTCGGCAGCTCGGCGGCCGTGGGGTTCCTCTCGCCGACGATCGCCTTGCACTCGGGGCCCATGACGATCGGGCGCGTCGACTTGCAGTCGGGGTATCCCGTGCAGCCGAGGAACGGGCCGCGGCGGCCGCGGCGGACGACCATCTTCTTCCCGCAGAGGTCGCAGGTCGCCTCGAGCTCGGGCATGAGCTCGGCTTTCCCGTCGTCGGCGAGCTCGCGCGTGACCTTGCAGCTCGGGTAAGCGGAGCACGCGATGAAGCGCCCGCGGCGGCCGGACTTGATGACCATGCCGGAGCCGCACTCGGGGCACGTCTCGTCGATCTCCTCGGGGATCTGGGGCGCGCCCTCCTTGTCGACGGGCATCGTCTCCTTGCACTCGTCGGTCTTGTAGCCGGGGCAGCCCAGGAAGCGGTCGAAGGTCTGCTTGTTGTACATGTAGACCATCGTGCGCCCGCACTTCGGGCACTTGACCTTC
>JACQDU010000316.1 GCA_016200955.1 bacterium | reverse complement strand
GCGCGGGCTCTCAGGACGAGCCCTGGCAGGACGACCGCGGCCGCCACGGCGAGCACGATGCACCGGATGGGCGCTACGCGCGCCCCCCCATTGCGGCCCTTCGGGCCGCGGGGCCCCCCTGCGATGGGCCGCTCCGCGCTTCGCGCTCCGCGTCCCGCTGCTCGCTCCGCTCGCATCACTGCTTCAGGTCCAGGCGGTGAGTGATCGTGAGGACCTCCTCGAACGTCGTGATCCCGTCGAGGACCTTGCGGCAGCCGTCGACCTGGAGCGTGGCCATCCCGCCCTGGACGGCGAGCTTCTTGAGCTCGTCCTGCGGGATCGCGTTGAACGCACCCTCGCGGAGCTGGGGGGTCATCTCCATGAACTCGTAGCATCCCATGCGGCCGCGATAGCCGGTCCGGTTGCAGTTGTCGCACCCCTCGCCCTTCTGGTGGAGAGGCTTCCCGCGGACCTGCTCCGGCTTCATGCCGACCGCGGCGAGCATGCCTTGCGGGACCTGGTCGTCCGCGAGCGGCTCCTTGCACTTCGTGCAGAGCTTGCGGAGGAGCCGCTGCGCGAGGATCGCGAGGATCGCCGATGCGACGAGGAAGTTCTTGACCCCCATGTCCGTGAGGCGCGAGATCGACGAGCACGCGTCGTTCGTGTGCAGCGTCGAGAACACGAGGTGGCCCGTGAGGGCCGCCTGGATCGCGATCGTCGCCGTCTCCTCGTCGCGGATCTCACCCACGAGGATGATGTTCGGCGCCTGGCGCAACATGGCCTTCAGAATGATCTGGAACGTCCGGCCGATGTCGAACAGAACCTCGGCCTGGTTGATCCCCGCGATGTTGTACTCGACCGGGTTCTCGGCCGTGATGATCTTCACGTCAGGCTTGTTGAGCTTCTTCAAGGCCGAGTAGAGCGTCGTCGTCTTACCGGAGCCCGTGGGGCCGGTCACGAGCATGACGCCGTTCGGCCTCTTGATCGTCCGCTCGAACTTGTCGAAGTCCGACTTGTGGAGGCCGAGCTGCTCGAGGTCGACGAGGGCCTTCTCCTTGTCGAGGATCCGGAGGACCACCGACTCGCCGTGCGTCGCGGGGAGCGCGTTCACGCGGAAGTCGATCTCGCGGCCCGCGATGTTGAGCTTGATGCGCCCGTCCTGAGGGACGCGCTTCTCGTCGGGCTTCATCTTCGACATGATCTTCAAGCGCGCGATGACGGGGCCCTGCAGCTTCTTCGGGAGAGGCTCCTTCTCGACGCAGTCGCCGTCGATCCGGTACCGGATGCGCACCTTCTTCTCCATGGGCTCGACGTGGACGTCGGACGCCCGCTGGGAGACGGCGTTCGCGATGATCTGGTTCACGAGCTTGATGATCGGGGCGTCGTCGCCGTCCTCGATGGACTCGAGGTCGGCGATGTCGCCCGTCTTGACCTCGATCGCGCTCGCCGTGATCTCGGCGAACTTCGACTCGAGGTCGGTCGCGATCCCGCCGTAGTACTTGCCCAGCGCCTCCGTGATCCCGTCGGTCGAGGCGAGGACGCATTCGACCTCCTGCCCGAGCTGGAAGCGGAGGTCGTCGAGCGCGATGAAGTCGAGCGGGTTCGGCGTCGCGATGATGAGGGCGCGCTTGCCCTTCTTGAGAGGGACGATGTTCTGCTTGATCGCGAGGTCCTTCGGCACGAGCTCGATGACCTCTGGCGGGATCTCGAACTTCGAGAGCTGGGCGTACTTCAGGTTGGCCTGGTGGGCGAGCGCCTTCGCGACCTGCTCGCCGTCGCACGACTTCGCCTCGACGAGGATCTCTCCCAGGCGCTTCTTGGACTTCCCGTCCTTCTGCTCCGAGAGCGCCTTGTCGATCTCGTCCGGGGTGACGAAGCCCATCTCAAGAAGGATCTGCCCGATCTTCTTGCGCTCCGCCACGGTCACCACCTCGCTCTTTCCGCTCGAGCGTTCAGAAACGGCCAGGCGGCGGAAGGTCACGTCTCTTCCGCGCCGAGGCGCGTCCGTCGGATCTTAGCAACGGCGCATGCGAGCGGGCAACACGATGCCGCTCTTCCGCGCCGCCCGGCGCCCGCTCTCCCGGTCATTGAACGTC
>JACQDU010000091.1 GCA_016200955.1 bacterium | reverse complement strand
GGAGCGCGCCCAGGGCGAGCCCGGCGGCCCCGAGCGCGGCTCCAGCCACGACGAGCGGCCTGCGGCGCGGCTTCTCGCGCTCGAGCTCGCGGGAGATCGCCTCGAGCTCCTGGGCGACGAGGGCGGCGCTCGCGGGACGTGCGGCCGGGTGCTTCTCGAGAAGCCGCAGCACGAGCCCCTCGAGCCGCGGAGGGATCCCGCCCACGAGCTCGCCCGGAGGTCGCGGCCGATCCGCGAGGTGCTTCTTGACGAGGACGTAGCCGGTCCCGTCGAACGGAGGTCTCCCCGCGAGGAGCGCGTAGAGCAGGCCTCCGAGCCCGTAGAGGTCGGCTCGCCCGTCGACCTGGCTCGAGTCCTCGAGCTGCTCGGGGGAGATGTACTCGAGGGTCCCCAGCATCTCCCCGACCTTCGTGAGAGCGCGCGTCGCGTCCACGCGCGCCTCGACGCTCCTCCCCACGAGCCCGAAGTCGGAGAGCTTCGCATGGCCCTCCTCGTCGAGGAGGACGTTCTCGGGCTTCACGTCCCGGTGAACCAGCCCCATCTGGTGGATCGCTTCGAGGCCGCGCGCGATCTGAGCTCCCAGCGAGGCGGCGCGGCGCGGAGGGAGCGCGCCCTTCCGCTTCAGGAGGTCCTTCAAGCTGCCGCCCGGCAGGTACTCGAGGACGACGAAGGGGACGCCGCCCTCCTCTCCCACGAAGAAGAGCCGCGAGAGGAGCTTGATCGCGACCAGCCGCCCCAGCCTCTCGTCCTGCGCCTTGTAGACGACGCCCATGCCGCCCTTCCCGAGCGGCCCGAGGATCGTGTACGGGCCGAGGCGCGTCCCGCCCTGGAGCGCGCCCGTCATGGCTTTCTCTCCTCCCGGGAGACGAGCACGTCGCGCGAGGCCCCCCTCGCAGTCGCGCCGCGGCTCAGCGCTTGGGGTGGCTCCCCTCGTAGTCCTTCTCGAGCGCCGCGACCTTCTCCTCGTCATCGCCGCGCGAGACGAACATCCGGGCCTCGGCGACCTTCGCGTCGTAGACCTTCCACTCGCTCTTCGCGGCGGCGGCGCGGGCGGCGGCGAGGTCCTCGTCGAACGTGTCCGCCACTCCCGCGAGGTCCTCGCGCACCTTCGCGAGGAGCATCGCGGCGGTCGAGTCCTCCTTCATGAGAGCGTCGGCCATCGCCCGTGCTTCGAGGAAGTTGGGGCGGTCCTTCGCGTTCTTGGGTTTCATCTTCTCGTGGATCTTCGCGATCGTCTCTTCGCGGCGCTTCTGCGCGAGCAAGCGCGCGGCCTCGCCCGCGTCGGGGCCCTGCTGGCCCGTGTTCGGCGTCTGGGTGCTCACGGTGGTCGGGCCGCCCGTGCTCGGGCCGGCGCCCGTGCTCGGGCCGGCGCCCGTGTTCGGCCCGCCGGTGCCGGTGCTGGGCGTGTTGGGCTTCTCCACGCCGGGCGTCGACGCCGCGTTCACGATCCATCTCGTGACCTGGACGATGACCGCGAGGAGGCAGACGGCCGCGACGACGGTCGCCGCGATGAGGGCGGATCGCGGCGGCGGCGGCTTGGGCGGCTGCGTGTCCACGCGGAGCTTCATCTCGCCCGCGTAGATCCGGTTCGTCCTGTACTTCGCGTGCATCTGCAGGGGAGCGAGCTTGCCCTCGGCGGTGATCTTCGAGAGGTCCGTGATGAGAGCGGCCGCCGACTGGTAGCGCGACTCCTTGTCCTTCTTCAGGAGGAGCTCGATGATCGCGGAGAAGCCGGGCGAGAGCCCGTCGTTGCGCTCGCGCGGGCTCTTCGGGGTCGTGCGCTGGTGCTGGTAGGCGATCGCCGCGACCGAGGTCCCCTCGAAGGGAGGGTGGGCGGTCGCGACGTGGTAGATCGTCGCGCCGAGCGAATAGATGTCGGAGCGCTCGTCGACGTCGCCGCCCGCGTGGCACTGCTCGGGCGCCATGTAGAGAGCGGTTCCCGCGAGCTCGCCTTCCTTCCCCGACCCGTCGGCCTTGAGCGCCGCCTCGAGCGGCGGGCGCGCGATCTTCCCGCTCTTGGGCCGGGCGATGGCGAGGCCGAGGTCGATGAGCTTCACGTTCGCGTCGGGCTGCGCGAGGAACTCTCCCGCGAGGAGGACGTTCGCAGGCTTCACGTCCCGGTGGATGATCCCGGCGGAGTGGAGCGCGTTGAGCGCCTGCGCGATCCCCCGGGTCATGTTGATGAGGAGTGACTCCTGCTGGAGGACGCCCGTCTTGATGAGGTTCTGGACGCTCGTCCCCTCGACCAGCTCGAGCTCGATGTAAGCGATACCGATCTGCTTGTCCTCTCCGTAGTCGCGCGTCTCGACGACGTTCTTGTGCTTGACCTTCGAGCCGAGCTCGGCTTCCCGGAGGAAGCTCGCGACGCGCTTTGGGTCCTGGGCGAGCTTCCTCGGCAGGATCTTGAGGGCCGAGACGCGGCCCTCGTCGTGGCGGGCGCGGTAGACGGCGCCCATGCCGCCGGCCCCGAGCACGCCTTCGATCTTGAGCTTCCCCACGCGCGTGCCGGCGGGGAGCGCATCGACGATCTCCGCGGTCGAGAAGACCTCGTGACCGTCCTCGTCTTCGTCGTTCTGCGGCTTCGGCTGGCTCACGGCACTCTCTCCGAACAGCAAGGGATCGGGCTCCGCCTCGAGGGCCTCGTCGAACGCGTCGAGCGCGTTCCTGACCGTCTGCGGGCGCTCCTCGCGCTTGATGGCGAGCATGGAAAGGTTGAGCGAAGCCAGCGCCTGGGGCATGTCAGGATTCAGGTCGCGCGGATCGGGGCGCTCCGCCTCGCAGTGGGCCTGGATCACCTCCGTGGCGCTCGGGAAGGGGAACGGCACGCGCCCGGTGAGCAGGCAGAAGAGGATCGCTCCCAGGGAGTAGATGTCGGCGCGAGCATCGACGGGGAAGCCCTGGCCTTGCTCGGGCGCCATGTAATAAGGCGAGCCCATGATCTGGCCCGGCCGGGTGAGGAGCATCGACTCCTCCTCGCGGCGAGCGAGGCCGAAGTCGGTGATCTTCGCGACCTCTCCGTCCTTCGTGAGGAGGATGTTGTCCGGCTTGAGGTCGCGGTGGATGACGCCGGCCTCGTGCGCCGCGGCGAGACCGCCCGCGATCTGACGGAAGAGCTCGTAGGCTCGCGCGAGCGGCAGCGTCCTTCCCTTGAGCTCCGAGAGGACGGACTGGAGCGAGCGCCCCTCGACGAACTCCATGGCCAGGAACTGGTCGTTCCCGATCATGCCCGCGTCGAAGAAGCGCACGACGTTCACGTGGTCGATGAGCTTCGCGGCCTTGGCCTCTCTCAGGAAACGGTCTCGGACCTTCGCGTTCGCGACGAGGCCGCCTCGCATGACCTTGAGGGCGACGACCTGCCCGTCCGTCTTCCGGCGGGCGCGGAAGACGGTGCCCATGGCGCCCTCGCCGAGCGTGGCCAGGACCTCGTAGTCGCCCATGACCTTTCCGGCCAGGGAGCCGCGGTCGCGCGGCGCGGCCGAGGGCGTGTCGGGCTTCTGCGTCTCCTCGGCCGGCGAGCCGTCCTCGGGCGGCGGGCTCTCGATCGGGCCCCTAGGCTCCGGGCGAGGGACCGGCACCGTCGGCGCGGAGGCCCGGTCGGGAGCCGGCTCGGCGGCGTCGTGGAGGTCGATCTCCTCCTCGAGCATGGTCCTCCCC
>JACQDU010000311.1 GCA_016200955.1 bacterium | reverse complement strand
GCGACGCGGAATACGGACGGGGGGCGCGTAAGCCCCCCATCCGGTGAAGACATGAAGCTCTCAGTCACGAAGGAGACTTGAAAAATGGCTAGAGTCGTTCGAAACGCCGCATTCATGGTCGCCGCCCTCTCGCTCGTCTGCGCCCGCAGCGCGCGAGCGGACGGCGGGTATCTCGGGATCTACCTGACCGACGAGAACGTCGCGACCCGGGGAGCCTACGTCGAGGACGTGGCGCCCAAGAGCCCGGCCGAGGAGTCGGGCATCCACCGGGGCGACCTCATCACCTCGGTCAACGGCACGAAGACGCCGAACTCACACGACCTCATCGCGATCCTCGTCACGGTGAGCCCGAACGACACGCTCAAGATCCAGCTCTCCCGCGACGGCTGGGAGAAGGACCTGAGCGTCAAGCTCGGCTCGCGCGGCGAGTCGAAGAGGCCCGAGCCCAAGACCGAGACTCCCAAGGCTCCCGAGGGCGGCGAGCGCGGCTTCCTGGGAGCTTTCCTGAAGGCGAACCCCGAAGGCCCCGGCGCCTTCGTGGATGGCGTCGTCGCCGACTCGCCCGCCGCGAAGGTCCTCCTGAAGAAGGGCGACATCGTGACGAGCGTGAACGGCAAGGCGATCAAGGACTACACCGAGCTGCAGGAGATCCTGAAGGCCTCGAAGCCCGGCCAGAAGCTCGCGCTCCGCGTCTCGCGCGAGGGCTGGGACCGCGACGTGTCGGTCGAGCTGGGCCACAAGACCGCCGAGCGCACCGCTCCTCCTCCCGTGAAGCCCGCCGATCCGGGCCCCGTGAAGGAGCCGCCCAAGACGAAGAAGCCCGCCTTCATGGGAGTCTCGATCGTCGATGCCGACGGCAAGGGCCCGCTCAAGGTGGACGACGTGCAGCCCCAGAGCCCCGCCGAGAAGTCGGGGATCAAGCCCGGCGACACGATCCTCATCGTGGGCGGCAAGAAGGTGAACACCGTGAAGGACTTCGAGGACGTCATGCGAGGCCACTTCGCGGGCGAGGAGATCATGGTCCACCTCGAGCGCGAGGGCTGGGGCCGCGACGTGAAGGTCATGCTCGGCGAGAGAAGCGACAAGGACTGAGAGCCGCCTCCCCGCAAGGGAGGCCTCCTCACCCGACTCCCCTGCGGGGGGACCGCGGCGTGGGGGAAGCTGGAGGAAAAGGGAATGAACGCCAAGGCCCGAGGACTCGCGATCGCCGCCGCTCTCTCGCTGGGAGCGGCCGGCGGAGCGGCGTTCGCGAACGACGAGGTCGACCCGCTGCGCGCGCTCGACGTGACTTTCCCGCGCGCGGCGGAGAAGGCGCAGCGCTCCGTCGTCGCGATCGAGGTCGAGCGCGAGCAGAAGCCCGACCGTCCCCTCACCCGGGGCGAGAAGATGCAGCTCGGGATCCTCGGCATGGCGATGTACGACCCGCGCTACTTCGTCCGTCCTCCCGGCGCTTGCACGGGAGTCGTCGTGCGGGCGGAGAAGGGGAAGAAGGCCCTCGTCGCGACCGCCGCGTGGAACGTGCGCGACGCGAAGTCGATCCGCCTCGTCCTCGCGGACGGCACGAAGCGCTCCGTGGAGGAGAAGGGGCGCGACGAGAACCTCGACGTGACGATCCTCGAGGTCGCCGACTCGAGCGGGCTCGAGGCGATCCCCTTCGCCGGGAAAGCTCACGTCGGCCAGTTCGCTCTCCTCGTGGGCAGGGGAGGCGAGAGCAACTCTCCCGTCGTCACCGCCGGCAACGTGAGCGCGGTCGGCCGCCACAAGGGCGACTCGATCCAGATCAGCGCTCGCATGAACTACGGAAACGTGGGAGGAGCCGTCGTCGATCTCGACGGGAAGCTCCTGGGGATCGCGTCTCGCCTGACCGACCGCCCCATGCAGGGCCTGAACTCGGGCGTCGGCTTCGCGGCTCCCGACGATCGGCTCGAGGGGGAGCTCGACGACCTCGCCTCGGGCAAGGTCGTGAAGAAGCGCAAGGGCCCCTTCATGGGGATCCAGGGGGACCTGAAGCCGCAGCCCGACAGCGCGCCCAAGGGCGTGAGGATCGAGAAGGCGCTGGAGGGTGGCGCGGCCAGGAAGGCCGGGCTCAAGGACGGCGACTGGATCATGATCTTCAACGGAGTCGAGACGAAGGACTTCATGCAGCTCAAGGACGAGATCGAGCGGCTCGAGCCCGGCGACAAGGTCATCGTCACCGTGCAGCGAGAGGACATGGGTCAGAAGGACTTCACGATCGAGCTCGGCGAGCGCACGGACGGGAGCGAGTAGCGTGAGAAAGACCCCAGGCGAGCGGCAGCGAGCCGCGGTGAAAATCACCCGCCTCGGCCCCCGCCTCAACTTAGTGCCACGCCTATCGGCGTGGCTCACCAAGATGTCTTCGTCGTTCCGTGAGAAGAATGGGGCCGCCAGTACCGCGACGCGCCCCGAGATTCGTCCTAGGACCGCCGCCCTCCTCCTCGTGTCCTTCGCGTCGTTCGTCGCGACCCACGGAGCGGTCCGCGTCGCCCGCGCCGACGACGTGAGCTCGGGCAAGGAAGAAAAGGCGCTCGCGGAGGCGAAGGCGCTCGAGAAGTCGATCGAGACCGTCGTCGAGAAGGCCGCCCCCGCCTTCGTCGTGATCGGCGGAGGCTCGGGGATCATCGTCACGGACGACGGCTACATGCTCACGAACTTCCACGTCGCGGGCATGGCGCCCATCGGCAAGCCCGTGGGCCAGACGTGGCGCGTCAAGGTCGCCAAGCTCGGGATCCTCGATGCGAAGGTGATCGGCCACGACGAGCAGGGCGACATCACGCTCCTCCAGCTCCAGGGGAAGGGCCCGTTCCCTCACGTGGACCTCGCCGACTCGGACGCGCTCAAGGTCGGGGACTTCGCGCTCGCTCTCGGGAACCCGTTCGGGTTCGCGAAGGACGCGACTCCCACGGTCACGGCCGGCGTCGTGAGCGCGATCCACCGCTTCCAGGGAGGTTACTCGGACGCGATCCAGACGGACGCGGCGATCAACCCCGGGAACTCCGGCGGGCCTCTCCTCGACTCCCTGGGACGCCTCGTCGGGATCAACGGGAGGATCGCTTACCGGCACGGGACGAAGATCAACACGGGAGTCGGCTACTCGATCCCGTCGAACCAGATCAAGCGCTTCCTGGACAGCTTCAAGAAGCAGGGCGTCGTCCACCACGGCTTCGTGAGCGGGGTCAAGGTCGGGAACACGCCCGACGGCGGCCTTGGAGCCGTCGTCGAGGACGTCCGCAAGGGCTCCACCGCCGAGAAGGCCGGCATGAAGAAGGGCGACGTGATCGTCGAGGCCGACGGCCGGAGCGTCCCTCACGCCGCGCGCTTCTTCGGGATCGTCGGAACGATCCCCGCGGGCGAGGAGATCAAGCTCAAGGTCCGCCGGGGCGACGACACGCAGGAGGTCTCGATCAAGCTCGAGGCCCATCACAGCGAGGACGCGACCTCGAACCCGCACCGCACCTATCTCGGCGTCAAGATGGCGACGCGCGACAAGGACGGCGGGGTCGAGATCATCGAGGTCACGGCCGGATCTCCCGCGGAGCTGGCCGGGATCAAGGTGGGCGACGTCGTGACCGAGTTCGAGAAGAAGAAGGTCGGGAACCTGAAGGACCTCCTCGGCTTCCTCACGGCGAAGAAGCCCGGCGACACGGTCAAGGTCGCGCTCGAGCGTGAAGGAGAGCCCCTCGAGCTCTCCGTGAAGCTCGGGAAGCGCGAGGGAGAGTAGCCACTCTCTCCCGCCGCCCTACGGAAGCGCGCGAGCCGGTGGTATCCTTGGAGCGAACGTCTGACAGTCCTCTCGCCCGTCGCGGACTCTCCTGACCGGCGGGAGGACACATGCAACCTCGCGAGACACGGGAGACGGGCATCCGATTGACGAGCGACCACGGCACCCCTCGGAAGACGTCGACGCGCGAAGAAACGCTCCAGCTCGCGACGGAGATCGCGCGAGCGGCGGACTCGAAGAAGGCCGAGGACGTCGTGATCCTCGATATCTCGCGGACCCTCGGGGTCGCGGACTTCTTCGTCATCTGCACGGCCCGCTCGAGGAAGCAGGTCGCGGTCGTCGCGGAGGCCTGCGAGCTCGCCGCGCGCCGCCTCGGCACGCGCGGACGCCCGCTCGAGGGCGAGGAGACGGGCTGGGTCGTCGCCGACTTCGTGGACGTGGTCCTCCACGTGTTCGAGGAAGAGGCGCGCCGCTTCTACGACCTCGAGCACCTCTGGGCCGACTCTCCCCGGATCGAGTGGGCTCCCCCTCCCGGCGTCGCCGCGGCTCCCGGCGCCTCGAAGCCCGAGTGAGCGAGCTCGACCGCGAGCTCGAGGCTCTCCGGAAGGAGACGCGCGAGAAGCTCGAGGAAGAAGCCCAGATCGAGCGGCGCATCGAGGAGCTCACGTCGAAGCCCGTGGAGACCGCTCCCGTCGAGAAGTCGCGCGAGGACGAGGACGAGGACGGCGACGAGCTCTCCTCGGGGAAGATGAGCCCGCTCGCGATCGTGGCGCTCACGACCGGCGTCCTCATCGCGGTGGTCGCTCTCTGGAACATCGTCTTCGCGCCCCTCGCGAAGCTCGCGATCCTCGTCGGGATCGTCCTCCTGGTCGTCGCGCTCCTCGCGAAGGCTCTCAGGAAGGGCGGCGGCGATGCGGACGACGACGACGACAAGGCCTGACATCGGCGACCGCTTCACTTCAGGGAGTGGGGACGGACCTCCGGCCCGTCCCGGACGGGCGAGACGCCCGTCCCCACGGGTCAAGTCCTGCCGCCAGCGTCGTGACAGCGGCGACCGATTGACGTGATGCGGCCCAAGAGGACCGTTCACCGCAGAGCCGCGGAGTTCGCGGAGGTGACGCAGAGAAGTCTCCTTCTCTCGGCGTTCTCCGCGCCTCCTCTGCCTCCTCTGCGGTTCGTCGTTCTTTTCTTCACTCCCTTGATCAGGTCATCCGGTTAGCACCGTGACTAGACTCCGTCGCGGAACCACGAGGAGCGCGCGTAGCGGAACTGCACGGCGGCTCCCGTGTCGTCCTCGGGGTAAGCGGTCTCCTCGATCTCTTTGAAGCCGCGCTGGCCGCCGAGGAGGTGGCGCGTCGTGCGCTTCCCGGAAGCGTCGCGGCCGTCCACCCACTCCTCGAAGTCCGTGTCGAAGCCCTCGAAGCCGTGGACGAAGTAACAGACCTCGTCCCACTCCTCCGCCACGAGGAGTCGGCCGCCGGCCCATCGAGCGTAAGCGTCCGCGCCGAGCCAGGAGATCGAGAGCGCCGCGTAGTCGAGCTGGGCCTTGTTGATCGTCCAGGCGTCGCTCCCCTTCGGCCGGCGGAGCGGCGCGTGCGAACCGATCCAGCGCGAGCTCTCGGGGTCGCCGCTCCGGCGCACGAGGAACTCCATGAACTGCCCGTAGCTCACGGGCCGGCTCGCGACGAACAGCGCCGGGAGGCTCGGCGAGACGATGAGCCTCGCGCGGTCGACCGTGTTCTCGTACTCGACGACCCCGTGCTCGTCGGTCTCGCGGTAGACGAGCTCGCACCCGACCTCGCGGAGGCGCGTCTCGGCCTCCTCGTCGCCGCCGCCAGTGCGGCGGAGGACCTCCTGCCACGCCTGCGCCGCGAGGCCGCGCTCCGCGCGCCGGGAAGCGAGCGCGGCGGCACGCCGGGCGAGCGCGAGGTCGTCGGGCGCGGCGTCGCGCGCTCGCAGGAGGCGCCTCAGGTCGTCGTC
>JACQDU010000310.1 GCA_016200955.1 bacterium | reverse complement strand
CGCACGTCCCGCGAGCGGTCAGGCGCTCCGGCTCGAGTCGATCCTGGCTCGAAGTCATGGCCCCGCCGTCACCCTACGCCGACGCGGGCCCGTCTTCCAGGAAGCGGCTTGCGCGCCGCGCGCGCGGGAGCTTACGTGCAGCCATGACTCCCGAGGAAGCGCTCGCGTTCGTGCGCGAGCAGAGGATCGTGCCCTTCACGGACGTCGAGGGCGCGGGGAAGTCGTTCGTTCGCGCGGTCACGGGAGAATCGGTCCGCGGGAGCTGGTGGGGCCACGCGAAGGGCAACGAGATCTTCAATCTCGCGGGAGCCGTCTCGCGCGACGCCGTCTCGGTCAAGCTCCTCGCGGGCAAGGAGACGCTCGTGCACCGGAGCCTGTGGCCGGCCCTCGTGCGCGCGGCCTCCGATCCCGCGTGGCGCCGCGTGCGCGTCGCGGCCCTCTCGCGGGGAGCGAGGAAGCTCCTCGCGGCGGTCGAGAAGAAGGGCGAGGTCCGCCTCGACGAGCTCGCTTCCCGCTGGAAGCTCGAGACGAAGGAGGAGCGCCGCGACCTCGCGAAGGGCCGGCTCGAGCTCGAGCAGGCGCTCCTCGTCTCGATGGATGAGGTCCACACAGAGAAAGGAAGCCACGCCTCGCGGCTCCGCACCTGGTCTCGCTGGGCCACGAGCGAGGTCCGCGAGGCCGCGTCCCGGCTCTCGCTCGAGGAGGCGCTCGCTCTCCTCGAGAGAGACACGGGAGGAGCGCCGAGCGCGCTCGACTCGCTCGCGGGAAGACCGGCCGGGAAACCGGCGAAGCCGCCGAAGCGAGCTGAATGAAATGGCGTGAGTCGTGATGAGCCGTCCTTGCCCCTGCCCTTGCCTTGGCTCATGCCCTCTCCCGTATGGGCAAGGGCAAGGGCAGAGTCCCTTGCTGAATCGGTGCCTCCTTTTAGGGAGACTTGAGGCGGTAGATCGCCCAGTCTCCCTTGCGCCAGACCATGTCGTATCTCTCGCGGAAGAAGTCGAGGATCCCGAGCCAGAGGAGGACGTCGCCGGTCCTCATGTGGATCACCTCCTCCGTCCGGTGGATCACGATCCACCGCGGCGGCGCGGAGTAGAAGTGCGACCGGAACGCGCTCATGAGCTGCCCTCGCGGCGGCGAGCCCACGTGCACGATGAACGGCGTCTTCCGGTAGCTGTCGTGGCCCGTGAGGCCGTAGATGATCGTCCCGTCGGGCGCCACGAAGAGGCTGTCTTCTCTCGGCACGTTCGCGTCGAGGAAGCGGACGGCGGCATCGACTCCCTCGCCGTTCGCGCGGTTGCACCGCCAGCCGCGAAACGCCGGCGTCTCGAGGGAGTAGTCGGCGGCGAGGTTCGACGGGTGCCATCCGCCCCACGGGCTCGCCTCGAGCCTCAGGCACGAGATCGTGTAAGCGAAGGAGAGGACGAGCCCCGCCGCGCAGGCACAGCGCGCCACCCGGAGGAGCGTCCCGGGCTTCTCCTCGGCTTCCCCGAGCTCCACCCGAGCAGGACGACGTAGAGCGCCTGGATCCCGAGGAGCGGGAACTTCGTCTCCGCGTTCCCCGAGCTCGTCCACGTCGCCAGGATCGAGCCCAGGAGGAGCCCCAGGAAGCGCAGGAGACGGTCGCCGTTCGCTCGCACGAACTCTCGCCCGCGCGCGAGGGCGACGGCCAGGCCCAGGACGAGGAGCGGGACGAACGGCGTCGCGACGAGGGTCTCCACGAGGCGGTCGAGGTTGCCGAAGCGGTCCGTGCTCCCGGCGAAGGCCCTCATCTGCTCGAAGGCGTCTCTCGGATCCGCGAACGGCAGGATCCCGAGGAGCACCGTCGCCGCGAGCGCCGCTCCGAAGCTCGCGAGAGCGCGCAGCCGCTCTCCCGGGAGCGCCATCGGCAGGAGGAAGGCCAGCGCCCCGAACGCCGCCGTGTTCGCCTTCGTGAGAGCGGAGAGGCCCACGAGCGCACCCGTCGCCAGGCCGAGCACAACGGCGCGCTTCGCGGGCGGCAGCGGGAGGTCGATCTCGAGCAGCGCCACTCCGAGGACGAGGAAGAGCGACGCGTTCTGGTCGTAGAACCCTCGCGCCGCTGCAGCGCACATTTTGGACCCTAGACTCGCCACTGCACGGAGCGTAGCGTCTCACCAATGCTGCAGCGAAGGATCGTTCGTGATTGAAGCGCAGCGCCATTTGCTTGATGGGGAAATCGACGAGCATGAGCCGCATATCTGCGATGTCGAGCCGCGGAAGGGCGCTGTTCATTGCCCTCTCACTCGGTTGCGTCCAGCCGACCGCCGCCGCCGTCGACCTCTGGACGACCCACGGCCCGTTCACACCGGAGAGCATCGCTTCCGCCGGCCGGCTCGCCGTCGACCCGCGCACGCCCACAACGCTGTACGCGTCCGAGAACCTCTCGTTCGACTGCGGTTCGGCAATTTTCAAGAGCACCAACGGCGGCGACTCCTGGCAGAACGTACTCGACGCCATCGACTGCGTGAACACCATTGCCATCAACCCCGTCGACCCGCGCATCGTTCACGTCTCCGTAGGCAATGGGTTCCACACGAGCAGGGACGGCGGCATCTCTTGGGAAACGTACGTCATGGAGCAGCGCAGCACCGAGGACATTACGTCGCTG
>JACQDU010000309.1 GCA_016200955.1 bacterium | reverse complement strand
GCGGGTCGAGCTCGACGGCCCTGGAGCAGTCCCTGATCGCGCGGTCGAGGTCGCCAGTCTCGGCCCGAGCGGTGCCGCGGCTCGCCCACGCTTCGGCGAACGTCGCGTCGAGCTCGATCGCCCTGTCGAAGTCCGCGATGGCACCTTCCGGGTCTCCTCCGTGCCTGCTGCGAGCGGCCCCGCGATTCGTCCACGCGGAGGCCAGCTTCGGGTCGAGCTCGATCGCCCGGGAGCAGTCGGCGATCGCGCTCGGCCGGTCACCCGTCTTGCTCCGCGCGTCTCCCCGGATCGACCACGCTCGAGCGAGCCGCGGGTCGAGCTCGATCGCCTTCGTGGTGTCGCCGATCGCGCCCGCGTGATCGCCCTTCTTCTGTTTCGCTTCCGCGCTCGCCACGAGCTCCGTCGCGCGCAGCCGGGAGCGTTCGTCTGCATCGCTCGGCGCGCTCCGGAAGACCGCCGTCGCGCCGGCCGCGGCAGCCGCCACGCCGAGCACGACCGCGAGCACGACGAGCTTCCGGCGCGCGCCCGCGGCACTCGTCGCGCGCGGCGCGGCCGACTCGAGGAGCGGGCTCCACTCGAGGACCGTCTTGGCCGTCTCCGCGGCGAGGAGCGGGCTCGGCTGGAGGATCGTGGTGCTCGACGTGCCGCCCGGGGGCGCGACCCCGAGCGCCCGTGCGAGCTCGCGGCCGTCCTTCATGCGCGCACCGACGTCGGGCACGAGCGCGCGCTCGACCAGGTGCCTGAGGTGAGACGGCGCATCGGGTCGGTACTGGGCGACCGGCACGTAGCTCCCCGCGAGGACCTTCGCGATGAGCTCGGAAAGCGAGCTCCCCTCGAACGCGGGCTTCCCGGTCAGGCTCTCGTAGAGGATCGCGCCGAAGGCGAAGACGTCGGCCGCCGGCCCCGCATGCTTCGAGTCCGCGAGCTGCTCGGGGGACGAGTACCCGAAGGTCCCGAGGGCCGCGCCGGTCTTCGAGACGACGATGCTGCTGCTCGCGCCGCCCCCGTCCGCGTCGAAGTGCTTCGCGAGCCCGAGGTCGGCGACGAGGGCGCGCCCGTCCTCCGTGAAGAGGACGTTCTCGGGCTTGAGGTCCCGGTGAACGACTCCTCGCTCGTGAGCCGCGGCGAGGGCGGCGGCGAGCGCTCGCGCCAGGCGCTCGGCCTGGTCGAGGCCCAGGGGCCCGGCGAACAGACGCTCCCGCAGCGAGCCGCCCGGGAGGTACGGCATGACGATGTAAGGAAAGCTGGCCCCGGTCGGCTGCCGCGCGTCTCCCGCGTCGAGGAGCGGCACGAACCCCTCGGCTTCTCCGAGAGACGTCTGGAGGCGCCGTTCTCGCTGGAACCGCGCGAGCGAGTCCCGTGAGGCTCCGGCCTTCATGACCTTGATGGCCACGTCGCGCCCCTCGGGTGAACGGGCGAGGAAGACGATCCCCATGCCGCCGCGGCCGAGCTCGGAGACCATCTCGTAGTTCCCGATCCGCACCGCGGGCTCCTGGCACTCGTCGCGTGGTCGAGCGCGGGGCGCCGTTGCGCCGGCGACTCTCTCCGCTCGCCCGATCGGACCCGGACATCGTAACGGCGCAGACCCGCGGTTACCGCAGGAGGGCGACGGCGGGATCGAGGTCCGTCGCGCTCACGCTTCCGGTCGAGCGCGAGGCCGCGCCGTGCCGAGCCCGAGGTCGACGGCGGACGACGCGCGCCTCGCGCGTCCCTCGGCCCAGGAGCGAAGGCTCGCGACCCTCTCGTGCATGGTCTCGGACAGAGGCACCGTGCGCTCGATGGACTTCGCGATGTCGCGCGTCTCGAGCGGGCGCCTCGCGGTGAATGCCTCGTAGAGGCCGGAGATCACCGCCTCCTCGATCTCGGCGCCCGAGAACCCCCGCGCCAGCTCCGAGAGAGAGGCCACGTCGAACTCCTCGGGAGAGCGGCTCCGCTTCCTCAGGTGGATGCGGAAGATCTCCTCTCGCTCGCGCGGCGCGGGGAGGTCCACGAAGAAGACCTCGTCGAAGCGGCCCTTCCTCACGAGCTCCGGCGGGAGGAGCGAGATGTCGTTCGCCGTGGCGACGACGTAGACCTCGCTCCTCCTCTCCTGGAGCCACGTCGTCACGTGAGAGATCACGCGCGCGGTCGTGCCCGCGTCGGAGATGTTCGAGCTCCCTGTGCCGGAGAAGGCCTTCTCGAGCTCGTCGATCCAGAGGACGCACGGAGCGACCGACTCTGCGAGCTTGAGGGCGTTCCTCACGTTCTCCTCCGAGCGCCCGACGAGCCCCGCGAAGACGCGGCCCATGTCCATGCGCAGGAGCGGGAGCCGGTAGAAGCGCGAGACGGCCTTCGCCGCGAGCGACTTCCCGCAGCCCTGGACGCCGATCAGGCAGATCCCCTTGGGCGGCGGCAGGCCGAACGCGCGCGCGCGCTCGGTGAACGCCTCGCGGCGGCTCTCGAGGAACTCCTTGAGCAGGTCGAGACCGCCCAGGTCCTCCATGCCGGCGTCCCAGCGGACGTACTCGAGGACCGTGGACTTCCGGATGATCTGCTCCTTCTCCGAGAGCACGACGGGGATCGTCTCCTTGTCGATCCTCCCCTGCTCGATCACGGCGAGGGCGAGCGTCTGCTCGAGCTCCTTCTGCGTCATGCCCTGCGCGGAGCGGACGAGCTCCTCTTTCTCCCGCTTGGAGAGGTCGACGACGGTGCGGCCGCCTTCCGCGAGCTTCGCCAGGAGGAGATCGAGGTGAGCCTCGAGCTCCTCGCGCGATGGGAGCGCCACGTCGAGGACCGTGACTTCCTTCGAGAGCTCGGGCGGGAGCACCAGCCTCGGCGCGACGATCGCGATCGTCTTCCCCGACGTCTCGAGCGAGCGCGCGAGGTCGCGGAGGCGCCGCCTCACGCGGTTTCCCTCGACGTGGGCGTGGAAGTCGAGGAGGACGAAGATCGCCTCGCGCTCCGAAAGGGCGATGTGCTCGAGCACGGCCTCGGGCTCGCGCAGGCGCCGGTCGGGCGCTTCCTTCGGGAGAGCCACGTTCCTGAGGCCCGTCGTCTCCGTCCAGACGAGGAGCATCTTCCTGAGAGAGATCGCCGCCGCCTCGAGCTCCGCGAGGACTCGCTCCTCCTCCCACGACACGAGGTACAGGAGAGGAAAGCGAGCGCGGGCGTGCGCCGCGACCTGCACGGCCACCGGAGGGAGAGGCGCGAGCGGCCCTTCGCCGTCCTTCCTGGCTCCGTCCTTCGCCGCTCTCTTGCTCACTTGGCGAGCGCCTGCGCGCGCGGGGCGAGAGGCGCGGGCTCGGGAGCCGCGGCGCGAGCGTCTTCGACGACCGCGCTCGCCCAGCGCGCGTACTCGGGAGTCGCGCGAGGGACCGTGACGAGGGCGTACCCCTCGTAGCTCCCGGGGTCGTCGGCGGGCCCGAGGTGAAAACGCGTCGAGAGGACGAAGCGCTGCTCGACGTCGTAGCGGCCTCCGAGCTCGGCGAGGCGCACGTAGCCCTCCTCGAGGCGCACTCCGCGGAGGCGGAAGCCGGCGGCGAGGACGGAGCGCACGCGCGCGGGGAGCCGGACCTGCCGCGCGATCTGTCCCGAGCGAAGGTCGGTGGGGCGCCTCACCTCGACCTCGGCCTTCTCTCCTCCGGGAGAGCGGAGCTCGATCGCCTCGTGCTCCTCGAGGGAGACGCCCTTCTTGAGAACGAAGCCGTGCTCCGCTTCGAGGACGGCGGAGCCGAGCTTCTTCCCGAGAGCCGGGCCCATCTCGAGCACGAGCGGCCACCCGAGCGAGCGCACGCTCACGTCGCGGAAGATCGCGGCGAGCTTCTCGGGATCGCGCGCGGGCGCGAGAGGGCAGCGGCGGCTCGTCCTGTCCTCTCGCAGGAACGCGGCGATCGCCGCGCGGTCGAAGACGAGCATGCCCCGCTCGCCCACCGTCGCGAACGTGAGGGCGTGGCGCTTCTCCTCGTCCGACTCGTCCCAGCCCGAGGGAGCGACGGTCAGGCGCCGCTCGCATCCGATCGTCCAGGCGCGCGCCTTCTTGTCCGTCGACCTCGAGTCGGAGACGAAGCCGAGGCATGGCCGCTCCCCTCTCAGGTAGCCGGCGCACCAGAGGACGTCCGAGGCCTCTTTCAGCGCCACTTCCTCGCCGAGGAGGTAGAAGCGGAGCTGCGTCTTCCAGGGAGCGAGCTCGCAGACGAGCGTCCACGCATCGCGCACCTGGTCCTCGCGGAACAGGTTCCGGTAGACGATCCGGCCGCCGGGCTCGAGGAGCTCCTTCATGACTCCGAGGCGGCGGAGCTTCTCGAGCTTCCGCTCGAAGCGGTCGGGCTTCGCGACGACGCCGTACTCGACCGCGAGCCACCACCCGCGGTCGGCCCACGCCGTCTTCGCCTGCTCGTCTTCCTTCAAGAGTCGTTCGTCTCTCGGTGGATTCTAACTGAGAGACGGCACGTCCCCGGGAAAGAGAGCGCGGCGCGCCCGGGAGAGAGGGTTCTC
>JACQDU010000288.1 GCA_016200955.1 bacterium | reverse complement strand
GGCGTCGGCGCTGCCCGGCGCGAGCTCGAGGACCCGCTCGAAGTCCTCGACAGCGCGGTCGGCCTCTCCCCGCTCGCACCGGGCGAGGCCGCGGTTGAACCAGGCGACCTCGAGCCTCGGGTTCAGCTCGATCGCTCGTGAGAGGTCGGCGATGGCCCCGCCGGTATCGCCCTTCTTCTGCCGCGCGCATCCGCGGTTCGACCACGCCACCGCCCATCGCGCATCGAGGTCGATCGCCCGCGAGAAGTCGGCGATCGCGCCCTGGAGGTCGCCTCTCCTGCTGCGCGCGCACCCCCTGTTCAGCCAGGCCGTCGCGAACCGGGGCGCGAGCTCGAGCGCCCGGGAGCCGTCGGCGATCGCGCCGTCGAGGTCGCCCTTGTCCATGCGCGAGGCCGCACGATTCACCCACGCCTCGGTGTAGCGAGGCGACAGGTCGATCGCGCGCGAGAAGTCGGCGATCGCCCCGTCGGCGTCGCCCTTCGCGTCGCGCGCGATCCCGCGGATGAGCCAGGCCTCGGCCTGTCCGGGCGCGAGCTCGATCGCACGCGCGCAGTCGGCGAGGCCCGGGTCGAGCTCCCCCAGCTCGACGTGCGCGCGAGCACGACCCGTCCACGAGGCGACCTGGCGCGGCGCGAGCTCGATCGCGCGACCGAAGTCGGCGATCGCTCCGCGGGGGTCGCCCGCGTCCCGCCTCGCGATCGCGCGGCTCTCCCATGCCTCGACGAGCAGCGGGTCGAGCGCGAGGGCGCGCCCCTGGTCGGCCATGGCTCCATCGAAGTCCTTCGTCCTCGCGCGCGCCTTCCCCCGGAAGACCCATGCGCGAAGCTCCCGCGGATCCAGCTCGATCGCGCGAGTCTCGTCGGCGACCGCGCCTTCGATGTCGCCCTTCTCCGTTCGCGCGTGTCCGCGGTTCACGTAGGCCATGGCATAGCGCGGATCGAGCTCGATGGCGCGCGTGTAGTCGGCGATCGCCCCATCGAAGTCTCCCTTGAGCTCGCGCGAGGTCCCGAGGTTCATCCACGCCCTCGGGTGAGCGGGCTCGATCTCGGCCGCGCGCTCCTGGTCGGCGATCGCGCCCGAGGCGTCGCCCATCTTCGCCCGGGCGTTCCCGCGGTTGCTCCAGGCGGAGAAGCACCGCGGGTCGAGCTCGATCGCTCGGGTGCAGTCCGCGATCGCGCCTTCGAGGTCGAGCTTCTCCATCCGCGCGCTTCCCCGGTTGACGAAGGCCGCGACGAGCGCGGGGTCGAGCTCGATCGCCCGCGTGAGGTCGGCGATCGCACCGTCCGTGTCCCCCTTCATGGCGCGCGTGTTGCCGCGGTTCGACCAGGCGAAGGCGGCCCTGGCGTCGAGGGAGATCGCTCGGGAGAAGTCCGCGATCCCCCCGTCCAGGTCTCCCCGGGCGATTCGGGTTGCTCCTCGCCGGTTGTAGTCCGCCGCCGTCGCGGGCTCCCGCTCGGTGCCCTAGCGCTGGGAGAGGAACCGCTGCACCTGGGACCAGAAGGGCCCGACCGACCCGAAGTGGTCGCGCGCGGCCAAGACGAGGTTCTCGGCATCCTTGGAGCGGAGCTTGAGGAGCGCGATCCCCGCGACCGCTGCCCGGGTCTCGCTCGTCTCGAGGGAGAGATAGCGCGCGAGGGGCGCGTCCGCCTGAACGAGCCCGATCTTCCCGAGCGCCTCGCAGCAGGCCTTCGCGAGGTCGGAGCCACCTTGCCCCAGGGATCTCTCCTGGGCCGCAGCGAGCTGGCTCTTGACCGTCGGGATGGCGTCGGCCGGGTTCCCGCGCCTCGCGGCGGCGCGGTCCTCGAGACGCCCGGCCGCCTCCGCGAGCGGTCCCGGAAGCTTCGCCTTGAGCCGGAGCAGGGGCGAGAGCCTCGCCTGCTCGTCGAGCGCCTCGTCGATCCCCGCGATCGGGCGCAGGAGAGCGTGGCTCTCGTCCGCCGTCGGCTCCCGCGCGGACCGGAAGACCTCGCGCGTCGCGGTTTCGAGCTGGCTCGAGATCTCATCGAGCGCGTTCCCGACGAGCTCGACGGTCTGGAGCTCGGGCAGCGCGGCGAGAGCGTCGACCGCCGCGTCGTGGTAGCCCGCTCCTTCGTTGCGCGCTCGGCGGATCGTCTCGAGCACGGCCGCCCGGTGCTCCTTGGCGACGGCTTCCTGGCGGTCGCGCTCGCGCCGGACTTCCCTGTCCGCGCGCATCGCGCTCGCCGCGAATCCGAACGAGGCGACTCCCAGCGCGGCCGTGAGGCCCGCCAGGACCGCGTTCCGCTTGTTGCGCCGCGCGCTCCGTGCCAGTCGTTCGAGCGCGCCGATCGGCCTCGCTTCGATGGGGTCGCCGTGGAGGAAGCGGTCGAGCTCGTCCGCGAGCTGCGCGGCGCTCGAGTAGCGGCGCTCCTTGTCCTTCTCGAGGCACCGGAGACAGATCGTCTCGACGTCGGCGGCGGCCCTCGGGTTCAACCTCCGGGGAGGAACGGGGTCCTTGGTCAGCACGGCGACGATGAGGTTCACGTCGCTCTCTCCCGCGAACGGAGGGCGTCCGGTGAGGACGTGGTACAGCGTCGCTCCGAGGGAGTAGACGTCCGCGCGCACGTCGACCGGCTCGCCCGAAGCTTGCTCGGGAGGCATGTAGGCCGGAGTGCCCATGCTCGCGCCGGTCTTCGTGAGCCTGGTCCGGGCGCCGCGGATGGCCGCGAGGCCGAAGTCGAGGACGAACGGCCGCTCGCTCTCGTCGTCGACGATGATGTTCTGCGGCTTCAGGTCGCGGTGGATCACGCCCTGCTCGTGGGCGTACTGGACCGCTCGCGCGACGTCGCGGACCATCTCGATGGCGCGGTGGGCGGCGAGCTTCGCCTTGCCCGGTTGCAGCCTCGCATCGAGCGAGCGCCCCCGGACGCAGTCCATGGCAATGTAGTGGACGGACGGGCTGGAAGGCGGGCCAAGAGGGATCTCGCCCGCTTCGTGGACCGCGACGATCGCCGGGTGACGGAGCCTCGCCGCCGCCTCCGCTTCACGCCTGAAGCGCGCGATCGCGGCCTCGTCGACGCCCTCGCCCGGCAGGATCGACTTGAGCGCGACGACCCTCCTCAGGCGGTCGTCCCAGGCGCGCCAGACGACGCCCATCCCTCCCTTGCCCAACTGCGACAGGAGGACGAAGCGACCCAGACGTCTCGCCGGATCGGCGCGGGCTCGCTCGACCTCCGCTGCGAGACCCGCGTCCTCCGGAGGCAGACGATCCGAGACCGCCGACCGCCGGGCCGGAGCATGCGCCCGAGCTTCCGAGAGCGCGCTCGGAGGCACCGTCGGCGCCGCGTCGGCGGCCGGCTCGAGCGCGTCGAGCGGCGGTGCCTCGATCGCGCCGCCGCACGCAGGACAGCGGCCTCGCTTCCCCGCGTCGGCGGACGTGATCGGGATGCTCCGCCCGCAGCCCGAGCAGTTGATCGCGATCGGCATGCCGCTCCCTTCGAGGCCGCTCAAGTCTGGATGTGAGCTTCGCGGCTCGCCACTCTCGTGAGCGCGACGCGCTCTCACTCGACGGTGACGACCTCTCCCAGCCAGCGAGGCTCGAGCTCCTCTCTCGTCATGACGATCCGGCCCAGGAGAGGGTCTCCCACGACGAAGCCGCGCGGATCGAGCGCGAGGATGCAGACCATGTGGTCGCAGAAGAAGCTGTAGTTGAGCGACGCGAGGCACGGGAGAGGCTGCGTCGCAAGGTCGCCCACGCTCGCGCGGCGCACCTGGACTCTCCTGCCCGGGAGCTTCTTCCTGAGCCCCATGGCCGCGTCCGCCGTCGTCACGCCGCGGTTCGGGATCGTGAACGACAGCGCCGACATCTCGTGCTCGGTCGCGGAGACGTCGCCCCGGGCGCGGAGGAGCGTCGCCGACGCCGCGGCGCTGCACGTGTAGTCGGTCGACTGGAGCAGGACGCCGTTGCTCCAGAAGTCCCGGTGCTCGCGGTAGCACTCGGGGGTCGTGAAGGTCCATGCGTTCGCGACGACCAAGTAGAGCGCGAGGAGGAACGGCATGACCAGGACGGCCCGGCGGTTCCTCTCGTTCTCGACGAGCCGCCACGCGATCGAGAAGAAGACGACCCCGAACGGCACGGCCATGTCGCGCTCGGCGTACGCGAGGAAGTCGGAGTCGGGAAAGAGGGCGTGGGCCCCGGGCACCTTCGCGAGCACGGCCTTCACGAGGATGCCGAGGAGAGAGACGACCGCGAGAGCATGGAGGAGCTTCTTCCTCGCGGGCGGGACCTTGACCACCGCGAGCGCGAGGAGCGCTCCCGCGAGGAGGTGAGAGAGGAAGACGGCGAACGGGAGGCCCACGGCTCAGCTTCCCTTCCCGCGAGAGAGGAAGAGGCCGAGCGCCTCGGGATAGCCGGAGACGAGGACTCCCGTGGGAGCCTCGCTCGCGGAGGAGAGGCCGGCCTCGCGCGCGACGGTCAGGCAGGCGTCGAGCGTCGGCGCCTCGACCGCGAGCGAGCGCAAAGGGCGCGCGTCCTTCCCGCCCGGATCGATCGCGATCTCCGCGTGCTCGACGTAGAGAGCGGGCGGGCGAGGGGCTCGCACGATCCGCTTCCTCACGCGCACGATGCGCGACTTGCCGAGGCCGGCGAGCTCGCAGGCGCGCGCGAGGTCCGCGGCCGTGTGAGCGGGCGAGAGCGGCTCCTCCGTCCTCGCCCCGAGGTGCCCGAGGAGCGCCAGGAGCCACTCGGGCTCGAGCGGGAGCCTGCGGTCGAAGACCTTCTCCCAGAGCTCGGCGCCGCTCGGGTCGCGGTCGAATCGCTGCTTGAGCTCGCACTTGTCGACCGAGCCCGACCTCACCTTGAGCCCGACCGCGGCGTCGAAGCGGGGCGCCGGAGCTTCCTCGCCCGACTCGAGGAGCACGTAAGCATCCGTCCTCACCTCCTCGTCGCGAGGAACGGCCAGGACCGCGTCCGGGACCAGGACGCGGTCGGGCTCGCCGAAGATCCGGAGCTCCCACATGCCCGGAGCCTACTCGAGCGGAGCGACGCGCTCACGCCCGAACGGCGCCCTTCGCCCACCGGGACGGGCGCTTGACCTCGAGCGCCGATCGAACGATCATGGCGCGACTTGCTCCCCGCTCGGAGGTGCCCCGTGAACGTTCCGGACCGGCGAAGGTTCTTGGCCCCCGTCGTCTTCTCGGCTTTCGTGGCCGGTCTCGCGCTCCCGCAGGGAGCGATCGTCGCCCGCGCGGCGGACGAGAAGACCGAGCCCGCGGTCAAGGCGCCCAAGCGCCTCCTCGTCGCGCGCGAGGGCGACTCCTTCCTCGAGGAGATCGACGGCCAGCGCGTGCTCCACCTCGCGGGCGAGCCTCACGCGATGGGCGTCGCTCACGGGAAGCTCCTCGCGAAGGAGGCGCGCGAGGACGTGGACGCTTACCTCCGGGACTTCGCCTTCGGGCGCATGCAGTACACGATGGAGTACCTCCAGTCGATCTACCAGAGAGCGAAGCCTCACATCCCGCCGGAGTATCTCGATGAGATGCGCGGCCTCGCGGAAGGCTCGGGGATCCCGCTCCAGGAGATCGAGGCCGTTCACATCATCCCCGAGCTCCACCACTGCTCGGGCGCCGCCGTGTTCGGGAAGATGACGAAGGACGGGAAGCTCTACCACTACCGCTCTCTCGACTACAACCTGGGCCTCGGCAGCAAGAAGAAGGTGCAGGACAACGCTTGCCTCATCGTGCGCAAGCCGAAGAAAGGCTACGCGAGCGTCGTCGTGGGCTGGGCCGGGACCCTCGGGTGCGTGACGGGCATGAGCGATCAGGGGATCTCGATCGGCGAGATGGGCTCGTCTTCTTTCGCCGAGACCTTCGACGGGACGCCCATGTGGTTCCGCCTCCGCTGGATCCTCGAGAACGCGAGGACGCTCGACGAAGGCGTGCGCGGCTTCGAGGAGTGGAAGCGGACCTGCGGCTACAACTTCATCATCACGGACGGGAAGATCCCGGACGCTCGCGCGATCGAGGTGGACAAGAAGCGCTGCGCCGTCTTCGGCCCCGGGGGAGCCGAGGAGAACGTCGCGCCGCACGAAGCGATCCCGTTCGCGGTCCGCCGCGTGAACCACTTCGTCGATCCCGAGCTCGCCGCGAGGCAGCGCCGGCCCTACGATCCGCGCGAGGGCGGCGCTTCCGGCAGCTACGACGGCTACAAGCGGATCAGCGAGTACCTCCGTCAGAACGAGGGCAAGATCGACGGAGAAGCCATGATCTCCCTCTGCCGCGGCTACCCGAAGAAGCACTCGTGCCTCCACCAGGCGGTCTTCTGCACGACCGACCTCCGCTTCTGGGTCGCGAACGCGAAGGACCCGACGACGACCGAGCTCGCGGGCGCGCAGAACCAGACGTTCTTCGCTTACGACATGAAGGACCTCCTCGGGACCGACCCGGCCAAGCTCGCCCTCAAGTCGGAGACGAAGACGAGCGCGACCGACGCTCAGCCGGAGAAGAAGGAGGAGAAGAAGACGACGACGCCTCCTCCCGCTCCCTCGGCTCCCGAGCCCATGAAGACCTCGCCCGGGGAGACGACGAAGCGGGCGGAGGAGTCGAAGAAGGAGACGAAGCCGGGCGACGAGAAGCCGGCGCTCGAGAAGACGCTCCAGGACCTCGCGAGCAGCGTCAAGAACCTCGGCTCGGGCGCGGTCCCCGCTCCCACGGGCGAGCGACTCGTGAAGCTCCTGGGCGGCGAGCCCACCGGCACCGCGAGCGAGCCGGCGCTCGAGGCGAAGGACGAGGACGAAGGGACCGAGACGGCGCTCAAGCTGTTCGAGAGGCCGGCGGGGAAGTTCTCGTACCGCCTCGAGGAGAAGGAGCGGAAGTCGTCTTACGTGAAGCACAAGCTCCGCTTCCCGAGCTCGGCCCACACCTACGACGAGAGCGACGCGGTGGACGGCCACTACTACGAGCCGGTCGGCCACGACGGCGAGAAGCTCCCGGGCTGCGTCGTTTGCCACCACCTGGGCGGCAGCTTCGAGGCGGAGGAGACGCTCGCGCGGTTCCTCTCGCAGAAGGGGATCGCCTCGGTCATGCTCGCTCTCCCGAACTACGGCCCGAGGAAGGCGCCCGGGACGAAGGAAGGCTTCCTCGGGAGCGGGAACCCGCTCGACGCGCTGACCGGGATCCGCCAGGCCGTGCTCGACGTGAGGCGAGCGGCCGACGTGCTCCGCGCCCAGCCGTGCGTGGACGCGAGGAAGGTCGGCGTCGCCGGGATCAGCCTCGGAGCGATCGTCGCGTCGGACGCCGCGGGGATCGACACGCGCTTCTCGCGCGCCGTGTTCGTGATCGGCGGCGGCGACTTCCTCAAGATCATCAAGAACGCTCCCGAGGCCAAGGGCTACACGACCGCGATCGAGAAGCTCGGCCTCGACGGCGAGACGCTCAAGAAGGGCTTCGACCTCGTCGATCCCGACACGTTCGCTCACCGGCTGCGCGCCGACGACGTGCTCATGCTGAACGCGGAGAAGGACGAGATCTTCCCGCGCGAGTCCACGCTCGGCCTCTGGCGCAAGGCGGGCTACCCGAAGATCAAGTGGTTCAACACGGGCCATTACGGCATGGCGCTCCACTTCCTCGAGGTCATGAACGACGTCCTCGACCACGTGAAGGGCAGCGCTCCCGAGCGAAGCGCGGACTAGCTTGGGCGGTCTCGTCGTCGACACGCACGCGCACTTGGTCGGGCTCGACCGCGATGGGCACGGGTGCGTCGTGTCCGAGACCATGAAGCACAAGCTCTCGACGAGGGTCGTGCTCAAGGCGGCGGGGGCGAGCCTCTCCGAGCCGCCGGCGGATGTCGACAGGAAGTACGTCGATCTCCTCCGGCGCCAGCTCGACACGGCTCCGAGCGTCGACCGGGTCGTGCTGTTCGCGTTCGACGGGGTCTACAGGGACGACGGCTCGCTCGACGAGAGTCGGACTCACCTGCTGGTGCCGAACGACTTCGCGTTCGAGGTCGCGGCGTCTCACCCGAAGGTCTGGGTCGGCGCGAGCGTGAATCCTTACAGGAAAGACGCCCTCGCGGAGCTCGAGCGGTGCGCCGCGCGAGGTGCCGTGCTCGTCAAGTGGATCCCCTCGACCCAGGGCTTCGATCCGGCCGATCCTCGCTGCGAGGCGTTCTACGGGAAGCTCGTGGAGCTCGGCCTCCCGCTCCTCTCGCACGTCGGGACCGAGTTCGCCCTGCCTCCCGTGGACAAGAAGCTCGGCGCGATCGAGCGCCTCGAGGCGGCCATGAGAGCCGGCGTGCGCGTGATCGTTCCTCACGCGGGCAACTTGAAGCTCCTGGGAGACGCGGCCGACTTCGAGCGCCTCATGGGGCTCCTCGAGAAGCACCCGCAGGTGCTCCTCAACGAGAGCGCGCTCGCTCTCGTGCACAGGAGAAGGAGACTCTTCCGGCTCCTCGCGCGGAAGGAGATCCACGGCCGTGTCCTCCACGGGAGCGACTTCCCGCTTCCCGTGCACCCGTGGGCCTTCGTACCCCAGCTCGGCCTCGCGGCGACGAAGAAGATCGCGGCCCTCGAGAGCATCTTCGAGAAGGACGTGGTCCTCAAGCGCGCGCTCGGCGCGCCAGAGGGCTTCTTCACGCAGGCCTCCTCTTACTTGAAGATTCCCGAGAGGGACCGGTTCATCGAAGCTGCGCGGTAGCTCGAAGATGCTCTTTGCGCCTTCGCGCCTTCGCGCCTTTGCGTTCCTCCTGCGCCGTCTTGCTTCTCCCCGAAACTCGCGTACGATCCCCGTCTCCGAGACCCGAGGCGGCGCCGCCTCCGTCTCACGAGAGCGGAGCCCCGAGTGTACAAGCTTTTCCTCTCCTTCCGTTACCTGAAGAAACCGCTCTCGCTCGTGTCGATCGTCGTGCTCGGCCTCTCGGTCATGGCGCTCGTCGCCGTGCCGTCGGTCATGAACGGCTTCCAGTACGAGTTCCACCTGCGCGTCCGCGGGACGCAGTCGGACCTGAGCATCGTGACCCGGCGTCCCCTCGTGCTCGAGAGGATCCCTCACGTCGAGGAGAAGCTCGCCTCGGTCCAGGGAGTCGTGGGAGTCGCCCCGAACATCGAATACCCGGCGATCGACCGCCACTTCGAGAAGGCGGACTGGTGCTTCATCCGAGCGGTCGTCCCCTCGCTCGAGGAGAAGGTCGGCGACTTCCGCTCCTACGTCCTCTCGGACTACGACCGCTACCTCGCGATCAACGAGTTCGACACCGCGAAGCCAGAGGAGAAGAAGGGCATCCTCGCCATCGCGGAGGGCCTGAACCGGAAGCCGGACCCGGACACCGTCTACCGCGACCTCGAGCAAGGAGCGCCCGACCCCGACAACCCGGGGAAGACGCTCCCGGGGATCGTGCCCGGGATCTTCTTCCTGCACGCCTTCCAGCTCAACGTGGGAGACGTGGTCAAGCTCACGACGGCGACCGAGGGCGGAGAAGTGAAGCAGGACGCTCGCTTCGTCATCGTCGGCGGGATCCGGAGCGGGACCTCTCACACGGACCGGCGCTTCGTCTACATGAGCCTCAAGACGGCGCAGGACTTCATAGGCGTCAAGAACCGCATCAGCGGCTACTCGATCAAGCTCGCCGACTACAAGCAGATCAAGCTGCGGCGCTCGATCAAGGAGCCCGAGTCCACGCGCGATCGCGTCTACGAGGCGATCCTCGACCTCATGCAGGAACGCGTGCCGGAAACGGACCGCGCGTATCTCCCGTCCTCCGGCATCCGACTCATGAGCTGGGAGGAGCGCGACGAGAACCTCCTCAAGGCCGTCGCCATGGAGCGCCTCCTCATCAAGCTCATCACGCTGTGCATCGTGATCGCCGCGGCCGCGTCGGTCTTCTTCTTCCTCCTCATGGAAGTCCTCATGAAGGTGAGGGAGATCGGGATCCTCCGCGCGATCGGAGGGACGTGGGACGGGGTCCTGACGATCTTCCTCGGGAAGGGACTCCTCCTCGCGATGCTCGGCATGATCCTCGGGACGGTCCTCGGGCTCGCCTTCGCTTACAACATCAACTGGCTCGCCGACCGCGTGCACGACCTGACCGGCTGGCACCCTTTCCCGCCGGACGTCTACTACCTCGAGAAGATCCCCGCGCGCGTCGAATGGCCGGAGGTCGTGATCAACTGGGTCATCGTCATGTTCCTGGGAGTCATCTTCGCGTTCCCGCCCGCTCTCATCGCGGCGCTGAGGCCCCCGATCCGTGCGATCCGCTATGAGTGAGCCCGAGAAGGTCGCGAGCGCGCCGGCGCCCGAGGTCAAGCCCGCTCCAAGGGAGACGATCCTTCGCGTCCGCGCGCTCAAGAAGAACTACCCCATCCAGAAGACGGACGCCTCGCTCTACGCGCGGACCGTCGGAGCTCTCCTCAAGTGGACGGGCGCGGTGGACGAGTGGTCGCGGCTCAACGACGGATTGCCCATCCTGAAGGGCATCGACCTCGACGTCTATTCGGGAGAGACGCTCGCGATCATAGGCCCCTCGGGCGCCGGGAAGTCGACCCTCCTCCACCTCATGGGAGCGCTCGAGCCGCCGTCCGACGGCGTGATCATGTATCGCGACAAGGACCTCACGAGCATGCGCTCGCGCGAGCTCGCGGAGTACAGGAACCGGCGCGTCGGGTTCGTCTTCCAGTTCTACTACCTGTTCCCCGACCTGAACGCGCTCGAGAACACTTACCTGCCCGCGCTCATCGCGAGCTCGACCATGGGCTGGGTCGCCGCGGCGGGAAACCGCTACAGGGACCGCGCGCGCGATCTCCTCACGCGGATCGGGCTCGGGCCGCGCATGTTCCACCGGCCGTCCCAGCTCTCGGGCGGCGAGCAGCAGCGCGTCGCGATCGCGCGAGCTCTCCTCCTCGAGCCGGAGATCGTCCTCTGCGACGAGCCGACCGGGAACCTCGACCGGAAGACAGGCGAGTCCGTCCTCGAAGCCCTCTTCGAGCTCAAGGAGAAGAGCGGCCAGACTTACATCCTCGTCACGCACGACGCCCGGCTCGCCGAGCGCGCCGATCGGAAGGTCGAGCTCGAGGACGGAAAGCTGCGGGGCTAGGGATCGACTCGATAGGCGATGGACGCCACCGCCTCTGCCGCGGTGCGGGCCGCGGAAGGGCACCGAAGCGGCAGAGTCGGTGTCCGCCCGCACCCGGCGGTTCGCTCTCGCTCGCCACAACCGAGCCATCACCCACGAAAACCTGACATTTCAACGAGCATGGTGAATTTGATTCGAAATATTCCCGGAATTCACTGAGGGGCTCGCTTCGCGGCTGTTACCGTCGTTAAATCGGCCCGGAGCGCGGACTCCCGCGGGATCTCCGCCCGACAGGGGAGAGTCATTGGAAGCGACGCTGTCGGTCGAGACCGCGCCGGTCGCCACTCCGGTCACGGCACCTGTCGCCCTGAGCCCGCTCGCGGCGCCGGCGAAGCGACTTTCGATCTGCCTCATCAATCCGAAGTTCGAGCCGTCTTACTGGGGCTTCGACTACGCGCTGCCGCTCTATCCGGGGAAGAAGCGCTGCACCATGATCACGGGCGCTCTCGCGACGCTCGCTGGGCTCGTCCCGGCGGGACACGAGGTCGTGCTCCTCGACGAGAACGTCGCGACGATCGACTTCGAGTCGCTCCGGCGCTTCGACGTGGTCGGCGTGACCTCTCGGGAGAGGCGGAGACGACGTGGCCCGAGTTCCTGAACGACTTCGCCACGGGCCGGCCGACGAAGCCGCTCTACGTCCAGGACGAGCGCACGGACATGACGAAGGTCCCGAGCCCGCGCTACGACCTCCTCGACGTGAACCGCTACGCCTCGGGCGCGCTCCAGTTCTCGCGGGGCTGTCCGTTCCAGTGCGAGTTCTGCGACATCATCGTCACCTTCGGCCGCAGGCCTCGCACGAAGAAGCCCGAGCAGGTGATCGTCGAGCTCGATGCGATGAGAAAGGCGGGGTTCTTCTCCGCCTTCATCGTCGACGACAACTTCATCGGGAACAAGAAGGCCGCCAAGGAGCTCCTCCGGCTCATCATTCCCTGGCAGGAGAGAAACGGCTTCCCGATCCGCCTCTCAACGGAGGCGAGCGTGGACCTCGCGGACGACGCCGAGCTCCTCGACCTCATGTATCGCGCGAACTTCCGCCACGTCTTCGTCGGGATCGAGACGCCCCGCGAGGCATCTCTCAAGGAGACGAAGAAGTACCAGAACATCCGCGGCGACTCGCTCCAGGCCAAGCTCGAGAGGATCCAGCGCGCGGGGATCGACATCCACGCCGGGTTCATCGTCGGCTTCGACAACGACGACAAGACGATCTTCGAGGACCAGTTCCGCTTCATCCAGGACAACGGCGTCCTCCTCGCCATGGTCGGGATGCTCCAGGCGATCCCGAAGACGCCGCTCTACGAGCGCATGCAGAAGGCCGGCCGCCTCGTCGCGGGAGACGACGACGGCGCGATCGTGCCCGCGCAGATGACGCGAGCCGAGCTCGTCTCCGGCTACTGGGGGCTCGTCCGCCGGCTCTACACGCCGGGAGCGTTCTTCGACCGGTACTTCCGGGTCTACCGCTTCCCCGAATACCACCGGAAGCGCGCGAGCATCTCGATCAAGGCGAACGAAGGAAAGCTCGTCCCGACGCTCGTCTACGCTCTCCTCCTCTTCTTGACCCTCACGCGAGCGCTCCTGGCCGACGGCTCGCTCATGAAGGTCGGAGGGATCTACCTCTGGTACTTCCTCCGCGTGAACATGCGCTACCGGAAGGACGCGATCGGGCTCGCGCAGTTCATGAACCGGTGCGTGACTCACTGGCACTTCTACCGGTTCACGCGCGAGGCCTCCGAGGGCCTCGGCGCGGTGTCGGGAACGCGAAGACGCGAAGATGTGAAGACGCGAAGGGCTCGGCAGGCGACACCGAGCCTCTTCTTCAGGACGTTCCTTGCGCCTTCGCGCCTTCTGCGCCTTTGTGTTCTTTCGCGGGGTCGGGACGGGAGACCATGCTGAATCGGGCCCTTTCATTTAGGAGAAGACCTCGCCCAGCCGCGCCCACGCGTCCTTGCAGCGGAGCCGGAAGCGCTAGACGTGCGCCGTGAGCGCTTCCTTGTTCTCCTTGAGGCGAGCGATCGCGCTCGCGCTCTCCTGCTTGATCCGCTCGAGGCGCTCGACGTTCTCGGTCAGGCGAGACCGCAGGGCCCCGGTGACCTCCGCTTCCTGGTCGAGGCTCGCGAGACGCTCCGCGAGGATGTCGACCTGGGAGCGAGCCCGCAGGACGGCCTCCGCGCGTTCGGCGACCCTGGTCTCGAGCTCCGCTCGGTTCGCCTCGAGCTCGACGAGAGCCGCCCGCAGCTCGTCCGCTCGCTCGCGGAGCTTCCGGGCCCTCTCGGTCAGGTCGCCCGTGCGTTCCTCGAGGGAATCCTGCGCCTCCATGTGAGTGTTCGCCTCGGAGGCGGCCTTGAGCGACTCGTCCGAGAGGAACTGCCCGCGCTCCACGGCGGCGTTCACGCGAGAGGCCTCGTGCTCGAAGCTCGCGATCGCGCGCTCGATGCCCTCCGCCGAGCCGACCTTGAGCTCGAGGAGCCTGTGGCCGAGCTCCGAGAGGAGAGTCGAGAGCCCCTTCCTGACGGAGCCAAGCTTCTCCGCGAGCTGCCCGTCGTCCGCGCGCCCCTCGGGACGAGGCGAGAGGTCCTGGACCGAGGGCGCCCTTGCGAGCGAATCGTCGTCTCCCCCTCCGCTCGCCCTCGCGACGGCGGGCTCCTGCCTCGCCGTCGGAGCGGGAGCCTTCGCCGCGGGAGCAGGCGCCTTCGCCGCGGGAGCAGGAGCCTTCGCCGCGGGAGCAGGAGCCTTCGCCGCGGGAGCAGGAGCCTTCGCTGCCGGAGCCGGAGCCGGCGCCTTCGCCGCCGGAGCCTGGGCCTTCGCGAGCACGGGCTGCGCGGGAGCGGGCTTCGGTGCCTGAGCCGGCGAAGGCGTCTTCGCTCCCGTGCTCCCTTCGGTCGCGATGTCGATGAGCCTCAAGGTCTCGCCGACCTTCTCGGGGACTCCGGCGGGCCGCGGCGGTTCGTGGGCCCGCGCGTCCTCGTCTCCCTCGGAGCCCGTCTCCGTGCGCCGGGGCATGCCCGTTCCGAAGAAGGGCACGGGCTCGCTGCCCGAGGGAGCTGCGGGCTCGCGGACCTTCTCCGCGGGAGCGTCGCCGGGAAAGGGAGCGTTCACCTTCTCGCTGAGCTTCTCGATGAGCTTCTTCTCGCGGAACTTCGCGAAAGCAGGGTCGAGCGGACCCTGGTCGACGGGGTCGGACATGGTTCCTCCTGTGAGGCGGCCTCGGGGCGTCGACCAGCCGTGATGCAAGACTACTCTAGCCGCGCCGGCGTCCGGACGCCGCTCGTCGGCCGGGCCGGCGTCGAAACCTCGACGACTTCACCGCCCGCCGCGCCAGCGCGTCACGCCCGGGTTGCGGCAGCACGCTTGCGCTGCTTCCATGGAGTGGAGTGAGCATGGCCGGGAAGCGGCGGAACGTGCGGGCGCTCGCGATCGCAGTCCTGACGCCGCTCGGGGGCTGCGCGAGCATACTCTCGAACGAGATCAACCGCCGGCACCTCGAGCCGTTCGGCGGGACCCTCCTCGACGCGCTCGTGATCACCGCGCCGTTCAATCCCACGATGTGGCGAAACATCGCGAGCGAGCCGTGGTCGGTGGTGCTCTGGCCGATCGCGCTCGTCGACCTCCCGTTCAGCCTCGTGTTCGACCTCGTGACGCTG
>JACQDU010000287.1 GCA_016200955.1 bacterium | reverse complement strand
GATGAGCACGGTTTCCATGAATCCCCCGCTTCCTAGACTTTCGGCAGGATCAAGCTGAAACGGCTCCCCTGCTTGAGCGGCGTGAGCACGATCGTGCCCCCGTGGCCTCTCGCGATGGAGAGGGCGAGCGTGAGGCCGATCCCGCTCCCCTCGACGCGGCCTTTCTTGGCGTTCGAGCCACGCTCGAACTTCTTCCAGATCCTGCGGCGGTCGCGCCGCGGGACCCCGATCCCGTTGTCTTCCACGTCGATCACGACCTGACGCCGCCTCTCGCTCACGTTGACGTGGATCTGGCGGTCGGCGGCGGGCGTGTACTTCCAGGCGTTCGTGAGGAGGTTCAGCAGCACCTCGACGATCGCGTCCTTGTCGACGGCGATCGGGGAGCACTTCTGCACCGACTCGACCTCGATCGGAAGAGGAGCGCCCTCGAGGAGCCCGAGCTGCTGCCGCAGCACGCGCAGCGCCTCGTTCACGAGCTCGAGCGGCGGCACGTAGGAGAAGCGGAAGCGCCACTTCCTCGACTCGATCTTCGAGAACGCGAGCAAGCGCTCGATGAGGCGCGTCAGGCGGTCCGTCTCGCGCGCCATGATCCCGAGGCACTCCTTGGACTCGGCCTCGTCCTCGACCCGGCCGAGCTGGAGCGTCTCTATGAACATGCGGATCGACGTGAGCGGAGTCCTGAGCTCGTGCGTCACGTTCGTCACGAAGTCGCTCTTGAGCTCGGCGGCCTTCGCCTCGCGGAGGACGGTGCGCGTCGTCACGATCGCTCCGGCGGCGATGCCGGCGATCGAGAGGGCGATGAGCCAGAGCTTCATGGTCGTCGTCTCGCGCGCGAGGACATCGGAGCCGAGCTCTCCCGCCGAGGCGACGACCCGGATGTCGTCGAGGGGGAACGAGAGCGCGGCCTGGGCCGTGTCGGGGTCCTCCTCGGGGAGGCTCGAGGCGGCCGCGACCTGGAATGCCGCCTCGCCCTCGGCGTGGCGGGAGGCGACGCGCTCGGCGACGAACTTCCGCGCGAAGCCGTCCAGGTCCACGGGGAAGGCCGCGAGCCCGAGGAGCGAGCCATCCTCTCGCTCGAGCGGGGCGAGGAGCAGGACCTCGTAGTGGTCGGCCGCCCGGTGGCGCACGAACCAGCGCGTCACGTCCGAGGGGCTCGTCGCGATCTGGGAGAACTTGGGGCCGGGGAGAGGCTGTCTCGGGCTCCCTCCGCCCGCTCCGCCGTCGGGGGGCCTCGGGGCCTTGGGCCTCCCGTGCTCGTAGGAGCGCAGCGTCTCGCGTATGTCGGCGCCGAAGATCTCGTCGATCCTCTCGTGCCACTCGTCGATCCTGCGGCGCGCGTAGGCGACGTCGAGCGCTCGCTGTGCCTCCGCGTCCCACGGAGCGCCTTCCGCGAAGAGGCGCGAGGAGACGCGGTTCGCGATGTCGGCCACGTCCTCCGCCGGGAGGAGAGCGGCGTCGCGCTCGAGGTCGTGCACGAGGGCCCGGAGGCGCTCCCGGTAGACGACGCTCTTCTTGAGCGCCTTCGCCGCGAGCGCCGCATCGAGGCGGGCGAGCGCCGCGACCGGCCGGCCGAGCGGGTCCACGAGGTCGATCGGATACTCCCTCACGTCGGCGAGCTCTCGCTCGGCGACCGCGTAGGTCTCCTCGTCGTCGTTCGCCGAGAGCAGGAGACGGCCGATCTCGAGCCTCGCCGCCACCGCCGTCGCCGGAGGAGAGGCCTGCTCGAGCCGCTGCAAGTTCCGGATCGCGCGCTCGCGGTCGGCGCGCTCGCCGCGCGCGGCGAGGGCCGCGTCCCGGAGGACCGCCACGGGCTCGAGGCCCGCGAGCGCCTCGGTCGAGATCGGCGCCGGGTAAGAGGGCGCCGCCTTCTCTCCCGCGGGGAAGACGCGCCTCCCGTCGGAGGCGAAGATCGCGACCGAGGTCGTGGCGCTCACGTCGACGAGGCCCTGGAGGACGCCCGCGGCGTCCTGCGGCCGGCGCAAGCGGCCCTTCAAGCGGCCGCACGCCTCGCGCATCTCACGCGCCGGGGCCCTGAGCCCTTCGTCGAGCTCTCGCGCGAAGGAGCGGGCCTCGTCGAGGAGGCGGCGCTTGCGCTCGACGCGCCGCGCGACGCGTTCTCCTTCGACGGCCTGGTAAGCGAACGCGGAGAGGAAGAGGCTGGGAATGATGATCGTGACGATGAAGACGAAGGTGATCTTGAGGTGATTCAGCTTCTCCACAAAACCCCGGACGACGGCCCGGGGCGCGATCCCGAGCCGAGCGCATCATAAATACGTCTGTCAGCGAATTCTAGATCCTCTCATGGAGACGCGCGGGCCGCGCATCGAAACTCACATGGTCTTGAACCATCGCGGAGCGTACGGACCGAAGACCGGCCCCACGTCCGTGGCGTAGGCCGACGGTCCGTGTCGTTTGGAGGTGACGTTCGCCCAGCCCGTCGAGTCGAAACCCACGACGGCGATCATGTAAGTCTCCCCGCTCGGGAATGGCGTCGTTCCCGTGGTGTGCGGGTAGAGCGCGGTCCCGCCGAACGTGTAGCTGAGCTGCGTGGCGCTCGTCTCTACCTGCCACTCGACGAGGTCGACGACGACGGAGCCCGACCCCGTGCGATGCACCAAGAAGAGCACGTAGCTCGAGCTGCCCAGGTTGTTCCAGGAGATCGTCGTCGGGGGCGCGACGACCGGCGCGCGTGCCCGCGATCGGCTCACGGTGAGGTTGCGACAGCCGGCGGTGGTCGCTACCATGACGAACCAACCACCACGAGGGGGGCGGCCCGAGAATCCATGCGCGTCGAGCTGCGCTTCACACGCGGCCCCCGGGCTGGCCAGAGCCTCGCTCTCGACGACAACCAGACCGTGATCATCGGCCGCGGGGTCGAGACGACCTTCCGGATCGACGACCCCTCGATCTCGCGCCGGCATTGCCAGATCACGAACAGCCCGCAGGGTGTCCTCATCGCGGACCTGGGCTCTTCGAACGGGACGTACGTGAACGCTCAGAGGATCGGCACCTGGGTCCAGCTCGGGCCGCACGACGAAGTCATCCTCGGGAACAACCAGGTCCAGATCTACGTCCCGAGCGCATCGCAGCTCCCTCACCTCCGCTGCTCGAGCTGCCACAAGGAGATCTCGCCCGCAGACGAGGCCGCGGGCCGGGTCCGGCAGGACACGAACGGCCAGGTCGTCTGCGCCGACTGCTTGAAGAAGTTCGACTTCGACCCTCACCTCATCGAGGGATATCTCATAGAGAAGAAGCTCGGCTCGGGAGCGTTCGGCTCGGTCTTCAAGGCCACGCAGGTCGCGACCGGCCGCGTCGTCGCCCTCAAGACCACCCGAACATCACGCAGGTCTACGACGCGGGCGAGAACCGCGGGACTTACTTCCTCGCCATGGAGTACATCGACGGCCCGATCGTGACGAAGCTCATCGAGCAGTACGGAAAGCTCGACGTGGGCTATGCGCTCCGCGTGACGATCCAGATCGCCAACGCCCTCGGGCACGCGTTCGAGAAGGGCATCGTCCACCGGGACATCAAGCCCGACAACATCCTCGTCACGCAGCAAGCGGTCGCGAAGCTCGTGGACTTCGGCCTCGCGAAGAGCTTCGCTCAATCGGGCCAGTCGGGCCTCACCGCTCCCGGCGAGGGCATGGGCACGCTCGCTTACATGCCGCCCGAACAGCTCGACAACGCAGTCGCGGCGGATCAGCGCGCGGACATCTACTCGCTCGGCGCCTCGCTCTACCACATGCTCACGGGGAAGCGCCCGTTCGAGGAGAGGACGACGCGCTCCTTCGTCATGAAGATCCTGAACGAGATGCCGCCCGCCGTGCGCACGCTGAACCCCGCGATCCCGCAGGAAGTACAGACGATCATCGAGCGCTCCATGGCCAAGGCGGCGGACGACCGCTACCAGACCCCCAAGGAGTTCGAGGCGGAGCTCGTGAAGATCTTCAACCAGCTCGCCGCTCGTTACGCCGCGCAACGCTCCCGCAGCGCATCGGGGTAGCTCGTCCCACGCGTGAACCGCATCCGCCGATGCGGCTCATCTTGAAAAGATAATGAAAAGATCCTCGAAGCCCGCCTTCGAGTGAAGTGAAGCCGTCCCTTCGAGTTGATCTCCATGTGCGGTTTTGGCTCGCGGCGTGTTCTTCCTCGGGCGAGGAGAACGATGACACCTCCGCCGGTCACAGAGAGCCTCACCGATATCTCGCCTTCGGACGAGCAGGCCGCGAGCGAGGACACGGGCCTTCTAGGGGATAGCCCGGCCATGCGCGCGGTCGCCGCTCGGCTCGCGAAGGTCGCGTCGAGCGACTTGCCCGTTCTCATAAGAGGAGAGACCGGCACGGGCAAGGAGCTCGCCGCGCGAGCGCTCCACGAGCTGTCGGCGCGGCGGCTCGGGCCGTTCGTCTCCGAGAACTGCGCGGCGCTCGCCGAGGGCGTGCTCGAGGCCGAGCTCTTCGGCCACGAGAAGGGCGCTTACACGGGTGCGGAAGGCGCACGCGAGGGGCTCTTCGAGCGAGCTCACGGCGGGACGCTCTTCATCGACGAAGTCGGCGACATGTCGCCGGGCATGCAAGGGAAGGTTGGCCGGGGAACGTCCGGGAGCTCGAGAACGCCGTGCGAGTCGGCGCGATCTTCTCTCCCGGGCCCTTCCTCGAGGAGGCTGCTCTCCCGATCCCGACGGCGAAGCCGAGCCTCGCGCTCGCGTCCCAGGGAGCCGCGCTCCGCGCGAACGGCCCGGGAGACGAGAACCTCACCTACGACGAGCTCCGCTCCGCTCTCGAAGCGCGCGAGCGCCGCTACATCGCCGCCGTCCTGAAAGAGACCGCCAGCAAGTCGATCGCGGCGAAGAAGCTCGGCATGACCCGCTACGCCCTCTACCGGATCATGAAGCGGCTCGCGATCCCCGACTCGATCGAGCCCGAGCAGATGAGCGAGAGCGACGAGGCCGCTCTCGTCGCTCACTCGTCCGGTTCGGGCGGCTCTCCCGAGAGCGTGTAGGTCCACTCCCGCGGCGGCGGGTGTGTCGCGGGAGTCGGCGTCAGCTCGAGGAGCCTGAGCGAAAGCTCGTCTCCCTCCTTGAACGCGAGCGCGACGTGGCTCCCCGCGGTCGCGACGCGCACGGCTCCCTCGATGCGATTCCCGGGATCGGCTTCGATCCTCACGG
>JACQDU010000286.1 GCA_016200955.1 bacterium | reverse complement strand
GGCCGCGGCGGCCGCGGCGGTGCCCGCGACGCTCGTCGCCATCGGAGCGGGCGTCGCGGTCGCGATCGTCGCGGTCCCGCGGGCGCTCTTCGCGAGGCCGGTCCTCGCGCGGCCGATCCTCGCCGGGGCGATCGACGGGAGGGCGGTCGTCGCGCTCATCGCCCTCGTCCTCGTCCTCGGAAGACGCGGAAGCGCTCGCGGGGTGGAGGTCGAACGGCTCGACGTCGCGCTCCGGGCCACGGTTCAGGCCGCGCGTGTCCTCGTCGGGGCCGCGCTCGGGGCGGCGGCGCGGGCGGCGCTCGTCTTGCTCCTCCTCGTCGTCGTCGTCCTCGAGGTCTTCTCCCTCGACGTCCTCGAGAGGAGGCTCGGGCTCGGGAGGCACGACGGTGTCCACGTCGATCGGCTTCTCCTCCTCCGAAGGCTCCGTCGGGCCGTGGAGGTAAGTCGCGAGCAGGTCGCGGAAGTCGTCCACTCCCTCGCGCTTCCTGGGAGCGGGGACGAGCTGTCCGGCGATGTAGGGCGACTTCGGCAGGCCCTTCAACTGCTCGAGGACCTGCGAGCGGACGTCGGCGAGCTGATCCTTGAACGAGACGACGACCTCGTAGAGCTCGGCCTGACGGCTGCGGATCGCTTCGATCTCCTCGCGCAACGTCCCGAGGAGCCTGAGCACGGCTCCTTGATCAGTGCCGCCACCTACGGGCGCCGCGCCACGGGGGCCCGGCGTCGGTCCGCCACCACCACGGTTCATTCTTGTCTCCAGGTCCCTGTGGGTCTGCCGGTGCGCGCTCGCTCGCGCGAGCCGACGGCCGGGACGATGAGGGGAAGCGCCTGTTCGCGCAGGCGCGTGTATCGGGGAGAAGGCCCCTCGCGACCGCGATCTCTCGCGTCGTTCTGCGTCGATCCTTCGAGATCGAGACGAGATCCACGATCACCGGGAGCCGACGGCCGGTCTCAGCTCACGGGAGCCGATCGGCGATCCGAGCCCGCCCGCCCGCGCGGGAGGCCGGAGGCCGACACTCTAGCAGCACCCGGGAGAGGAGTCCAGCGACGCCGCCACCCCGGCCGCCATCGACTCGGTCATTGACGCGCCTCGTGTGCGGTCGCGCGATCCGGTGCGCGGCGTCGCGGGCACCGGCTTTGTTTCCGACTCGAGCGGTCTAGGCTCGACCGGGGAGCTTGGTCTCGGCAAGTGGTACGACAACGCGCGAGATGTTGCCGGCACCCGCATGACGCGAGGCAGCAGCCCGGGTCCGGGAGAGCGTCTCTCGCGATCGCATGCCTCCCATGTGATCGAGCGGGCTCCGCGCGGAGCCAGCGCTTGACGTAGCGCCGACGAGACAGGCGAGCGCCGACGCGCGCGAGATCTACAATTCCGGAGGAGGCCGCTCGCGATCGATGCCGTTCCGCGTCCGCGCTCTCGACGAGCTCGATCCCACGGCCGAGGCCGTCTTCGGCGGGAAGTCGTGCGGGCTCGCGCGGCTCCTCGCGGCCGGCGCGCGGGTCCCGTCCGGCTTCGCCGTCGCCGCCACGAGAGACGGGCCCGAAACGTGGGCCGAGGCCGACCGCGTGGCCTTCCTCGGCGCGCTCGCTCCGCTCCTCGAGGGAGGCCCCGTGGCGGTGCGCTCCTCTGCCGTGGGAGAGGACGGCGCCGTGCGCTCGTTCGCCGGGCTGTTCGAGACCGTGCTGGGAGTGGCCGGAGTCGACGGCGCGCTCGCGGCCGCGACGCGGTGCATCGAGTCGGCCTCGAGCGCCCGCGTCCGCGCTTACGCGGGCGAGGGAGCGCAGGTCCCGATGGGGCTCGTCGTCCAGCGCATGGTCGCGGCGCGCGCCTCCGGCGTCTGCTTCACGCGCGATCCGGGAGGCCGCGACCGCGCCGCTCTCGTCGAGGCCGTCTCCGGCAGTGGAGACGCCCTCGTCTCGGGCCGCGTGCAGCCCGAGCGCTGGCGCGTCTACCGGACGGGGCTCGGCACGCAGGAGCCCCGTCGCGAGGAGGGCCCCGTCCCCGTCCTCGCGGGCACCGACGCGGCGCGGATCGCGGGGAGGCCGCGCGCCTCGCCGAGAGGCTCGGAGCTCCGCTCGACCTCGAGTGGGCGCTCGACGGAGCGGGGAACCTCTGGTGGCTCCAGGCGCGCCCGATCACGGCGGCGGCGCCGGTCGTCGAGCTCGCGATCGACCGCTCGTGCCGCGAGGCGGACGACGGGCCGGTCGCGGTCTGGACGAGAGGCAACGTCCGCGAGACTCTCCCCGACGCCCTCCTCCCGCTCGTCTGGAGCTTCTTCCGCGACGAGATGTTCCCTTACATGGTCCACGACATGTACGGGGTGCCGCTCCGGTCGCCTTTTCTCCGCCACTTCTTCCTGCTCGATCGGATCCAGGGAAGGATGTTCTTCAGCCTGAACGCGGCCCTCTCGCTTCCGCTCCTGGGAGGCGTCCTGCGCCGTCTCCTGTTCATCATCGACGCCGACACGGGCGCGGCCGCGGTGGAGCTGTTCGGGTCCGGCATCGCGCGGCCGAGGCGCGTCCCGGTGAGCAAGGCGCGCGTCGTCGCCTGGCTCGCGAAGGCGAGCCTGGGCTCGATCGCGCGGCTCGCCCTGGCGTGCAACCCGAGGCGCGCGCTCGGCGCGCTCGAGCGGTGCACCCGGGCGCTCGAAGCTCGCCGGAAGCTCGCATCGCTCGGAGACGAGGAGCTTCTCCGCGAGCTCGGCCTCCTCACGGCGAGGGAGACGGAAGCCTTCCGCGGAGGGCTCCAGCTCGCAGTGCTCGCGGTCGTGACGTCTCACGTCGCGCAGCTCGCTTTCAGGAAGGATCCCGAGGCGTCGCGCCTCCTCCTGAGCGGCCTCCCGGGCCCGACGACGGCGATCTCGCTCGGAGTGGAGGAGCTCGTCGTGGCGGCGCGGCCGCTCGCAGCGGTCTTCCGCGAACGGCTCCCGGCGCCAGAGCTCGAAGCGAGGCTTGCCTCGATGCCCGGCGGTCCCGTGTGGCTCGAGCGGCTCCGCGCGTTCCTCGCCCGCTTCGGACACCGCGGCCCGAAGGAGCTCGACCTGGGAGCGCCGCGATGGTGCGAGGACCCGAGCCTCATCCTCGAGCTCGTGCGCGCCGGCGTCGCGAGCGAGAGCGGGGAGGGCCTCGCCGCTCGTCTCTCCCGGATCCGCAAGGAGCGTCGCGCGGCGATCGCCGGCGCCGTGGCCTCGGCGTCTCCCTGGAAGCGGCCTCTCCTGCGCAAGCTCGCGCGCGCCGTCGAGCTGTTCATGCCGCTCCGCGAGGCCCCGAAGCACTACCTCATGTCGCGCGGCGCGGCGTCCTCGAAGCTCGAGACGACGTCTTCTACCTCGAGATCGCCGAGGCGAACGCGCTCCTCCGCGGGCGTTCGCTTGGCGAGAGCTGCCGCGCCCTCGTCGCGAGGCGGCGCGCCGAGCTCGCCGCCCTCCAGGCGAGCGCTCCTCCCGATCTCGTGCGGTCGGACGGCGTCCCGGTCCTTCCGCCGGCGGCGCCCGCGGACGACGCGCCCGGTCTCCTCCGCGGCACCGGGATCGGAGCCGGCCGTGCGTCCGGTCCGGTGCGCGTGCTCCGCGAGCCGGATCCCGCTGCTCTCCGCGAGGGCGACGTGCTCGTCGTCTCGTTCGCGGACCCGGGGTGGACGCCTCTCTTTCCCCGCGCCGCCGCGATCGTCATGGAAGTCGGCGGCTCCATGTGCCACGCCGCGGTCGTCGCGCGCGAGATGGGTATCCCGTCCGTCTTCGGGGTACGGCGCGCGACCGAGCTCCTCGTCCCGGGCCAGCGCGTCCTCGTGGACGGCGTCGCCGGGACGGGCGCGCCGGAGCCGTGAGCTCGAAGCCGCGCGAGGGCTCTCGCGCGGGCGAGCTTCACTCGAGCCCGGCGAGCTTCGTCCGGACTTGCGCGGCGAAGG
>JACQDU010000292.1 GCA_016200955.1 bacterium | reverse complement strand
GCTCCGGCCGTGCGCGCGACCGCGGCTTTCCTGAGAGCTAAGACGAGAGGACGCGGCTCGGCCACGGACGTGAGAGCGAAGCTCACCGGCCGCTGGCCCGAGGAGACGACGAGCGCCGCGGGAGGGCGCTCGCACTGGCCGAGGCACGGGCTCCTGTGCCACGTCGCTCTCCCGTCGAGGCACGGCTTTCCCTCGGGGCCAAGCTCCGCCGAGAGGCGCTCGCAGAGCTTCTCGGCTCCTCTCACGCGGCAGGTCACGTCGTCGCAGACGTGCGCGACCACGGGCGGCCTCTCGTCGAGAGAGAACCAGTGATAGAAGCTCGCCACGCCGAAGATCTCGGCCGGCGGCAGCTCGAGCCGGCGCGCCACGTAGTCGAGCGCCGCGCGGCTCAGCCAGCCCGCTCGACCCTGGATCGCATGGAGCACCGGGAGGAGGAGGTGCCGCCTCTCGCGCGAGGCGTGGCCGCCGAAGACGACGTGCGCTCCCGCGGCTCCCGCCTCGGGCGAGCGCGAGGAGACCTCGGCACCGAGGATCGAGTCCACGGCGGCGCGCTCCGCTTCCGACGGCTCGCTCTTCTCTATGCGGACATCCATCACCCGAGCCGCTCGATGCACACGGCGGCCGCCTTGAACTCGGCGGTCCCCGAGCGCGGGTCGGTCGCGTCGATCGTGAGGACGTTCGTCGCCACCTGGTCGGGGAAGTGGAGCGTCATGAAGACGAGCCCGGGCCGGAGCGCCTCGTCGTAGCGGACGGGAACTTCCACGGAGCCTCGCCGCGAGCGGACGCGCACGACCTCTCCCTCGCCGATCCCGAAGCGCTGGCCGTCCTCGGGAGAGACGTCGATCGTCTCGCCCCAGCGCCGCGGCGAGCGATAGGCCGAGGTCTGGACGCCCGTGTTGTATTCCTCGAGGCGCCGCCCCGTCGTGAGCCGGAGAGGGAACTCGGCGTCGAGGACATCGACCGGAGGCGAGTGCTCGACGACCGAGAAGGGCGCGCGAGGACCGCGCACGGGCCGCTCCCAGAGGCGGCTGTGAAGGAAGAGCTCGCCCGGGTGCTTCTCGTCGTAACACGGCCACTGGAGACCGCCCTCGGCCTCGAGCCGCGCCCAGCTCATGCCGGCGTGAGGAGGAGAGAGCGAGCGGACCTCGTTCCAGACGCGCTCGGCGTCGGGCTCGCCCCAGTCTTGCCCGAGCCTCTTCGCGAGAGCGAACAGGATCGCGAGGTCATCGCGCGCCCCGCCCGGCGGAGGGATCGCGCGGCGGATCCGCTGGACCCTTCTCTCGCTGTTCGTCACGGTCCCACAGGACTCGCACCACGCGGCGGCGGCGGGGAGCACGACGTCGGCGATCTCGGCCGTTCCCGTGAGGAACAGATCCTGGACCGCGATGAAATCGAGCCCCTCGAGGAGGTGAGTCGTGCGCGACTGGTCCGCCTCGGAGCGGAGCGGGTTCTCGCCGATCACGTAGAGGGCGCGCAGCTCGCGCTTCTCCATGGCCTCGAACATCTGCGTGAGCGTCCACCCGCGCTTGGGCGGGACCGGACGGCCCCACGCTCTCTCGAACTTCCCGCGGAGCGCTTCGTTCTCGACGTGCTGGAAGCCGGGGAGCCGGTCGGGGAGAGCGCCCATGTCGCCGCCGCCCTGGACGTTGTTCTGCCCTCGCAGCGGGTTCAGCCCCGAGCCGAAGCGCCCGACGTGCCCCGTGAGGAGCGAGAGGTTGATGAGAGCGACGACCGTGTCCACCGCGTTGTGGTGCTCGGTCACGCCGAGCGTCCAGCAGATCATGGCGCGCTTTGCTCGCGCGTAGGTGTGCGCCATCTCGCGGATCACCGCGGCCGGGACGCCGGTCGTCCGCTCGACCGACTCGAGCGTGTAGGGCTCGACCGAGCGGCGGAAGTCCTCGAAGCCCTCGGTCGCGGCGAGGACGAACTCCTTGTTCACGAGGCCCGCGGCGATGATCTCTCGCGCGACGGCGTTCGCGAGCGCGATGTCCGAGCCCACTTCGAGGCCGACCCACGTGTCCGCCCACTTCGCCGACGAGGTCCTGCGCGGGTCGATCGCGTAGAGCCGCGCTCCGTTCTTGAGGCCGAGGAGGACGTGATGGAAGAAGATCGGGTGAGTCTCGCGGGCGTTCGAGCCCCAGAGCAGGATGACCTCGGTCGTCTCGATCTCGCGGTAAGAGCTCGTGCCGCCGCCCGCGCCGAAGACCGTCGCCAGACCGGCGACGGAGGGCGCGTGTCAAGTCCGGTTGCAGCTGTCGATGTTGTTGCTGCCGATCGCGAGCCGCGCGAGCTTCTGTGCGATGAAGTTGACCTCGTTCGTGCTCTTCGAGCAACTGAAGAAGCCGACGGAGCTCGGCCCGTGCGCCTTCGCGGATGCCTGGAGCCCCGCGGCCGCGCGGTCGAGGGCCTCGTCCCACGTCGCCTCGCGCAAGCGACCCGTCCGGCGGTCGCCGTCCCGGACGAGCGGCGTCGTCAGCCTCGCGTAGCGTCCGTCGCGTGACATGGAAGAAAACTACCACGCGGGAGCCGGGGAAGGAACGACGCCTGAGCTAGAGTGCTCGACGGGCGGTCCAGGATGCAACGGCCAAGCTCGGGTCCGTGGGGAGGGTCCGTCTCACGTCGAGGCCAGGGAGAGAGCGCGTGCGACCCTCGACGACGAGCTCGATCGAGCCCGCCTTCCCTTCCGTGCAGCGCGGCTCGCTCGCGGGCTGCCAGCTCATGCGGCCTCTCGGTCGGTGACCAACGAGAGTCTAACGTCACAGGGCGAGCCCGGCGCGCGCGAGCTAGGATCGAGAATCCGGCACGTCCGGAGGTGAACGTGGATCCCTGGCTCGTCGTCGCGGGGCCGCTCGGAGAGAAGCCCGACGCCCCCGTGCCGCCCACGCGCTGGATCCGCGTGCCCGCCGGGAGGCCTCTCCGGGTCCGCGAGGGGAAGGGGATCCTCTCCATCGAGGAAGACCCGGAGTTCCGTGGCGGCGAGGGCTCCGTCCGCTGGAAGCTCCTCCCGCCCGCGGTCTCGCTCGAGGGCTGGGGCGAGCTGCGCCTCGACGTCTTCTCGGACGAGGACGGCCTCGTCGCGAGCGTGCCCTCGGGCGAGGGCCCCGCGGCGAGCGTCGTCGAGGTCGATCACGGGACCTCCTTCCACGAGGAGCCGCGAGCTCTCCTCCCGTGGCACGTGCTCCGGCTCCGCCACGGGAGCCCCGCGAGCTATCGCCTGATCGTCGTGGAGGCCGAGCGCGAGCGCGACCAGGCCGCGCTCGTCCGCGCTCTCGCCCTCGGCGCGCGCTCGCTCGATGCTCTCGGAGACGAGGCGCTCGCGGCGGTGCTCGTGGGACCGAAGGGGCAGGTGCCCAAGGACCGGCCCACGCTCTGGCGCCTCGCGGACGCGGCGCTCCGCGAGAGACGCGACGCGCGTCTCCCGTTCCTCTCGATCCTCGACGCCGAGCAGGAGGAGCGCGTCGCGGTCGTCTGGCGGCGCGTGATCTACCGCGCGCTCCGGCGGCTCGGGCTGCGGACGCCGAGCCCGGTCTCGGACGGAGCGCGCGACTGGTTCAGCGTCGTGCGGCCGGCCGTCGATCGCCTGAGGCACATGGCCACGGGCGAGCGCGACCTGTTCGCGGCCGGCGTCGCCTGCGCGCTCGACGCCCTCGGCGAGCCGAGCGCTCTCCCGCGCTTCGTGCCTCTCGCGCGCGTGGGCGACCGCGAGCAGTACGGTCTCACGCTCGCTCGCCCGGGGAATCCTCAGTACCGCCTGTTCGACGTCACGCGCACGAAGGACGGCGACGCTCTCGTCTCGAACGGCCGCACCCAGAGCGCGCCCGAGATCCAGAGGATCCACGTCACACGCTGCGTGTGCGGCGGGAAGGTCTACGAGCGCGATCATTTCTGCCGCGGCTGCGGGAAGAAGCTCTCGGAGCTGGGAGCCATGATCATCCACGGGACGTTCGTCGTCGGCGCCGTCGCGGACGTCGCCGCGCTCTGCGCCTGCGGCGGCGACGTCGGTGGAGAGGACCGCTTCTGCGGCGGGTGCGGGAGGTCGCTCGAAGAGCTCGGTGGGTGAGAGAAGCGAGCGGACGAGCCGGGGGCGCTCGAGGACGCTCTTGCGGTCGACGTCGTCGGCCGTGACGGTGCCCGCTCCCGTGACCGCTGCCGTGGCCGCTGCCGTGGCCGTGACCGCTCCCGTGACGGTGACCGTGAGCGTGACCGCTGCCGCGACGGTGACCGAGTCCGGGGCCCGGCTCGTCGCGTTTGATAGCTTGTCCCCGGGAGTGAGGCTTCCTTGATCGCGCGAGCGTGCCCGAGTTGCCGTCAGCCGCTCGCTGAACCCGACGCAGCACGAGGCTTCTGCCCTTCGTGCGGCTCGAGCCTGGCTCTCTCGCCGGCCGAGTCTTCGAGCATGGCCTTGACGGCGCCGACGGCCGTGGCGGCGGAGAGCACCCGGAGCCTCCCGGGCGCGCCCGCCGACACGGGCTCCGGGAGAGACGAGCATCGGTCGCAGCCACGGGGCGCGAGCGACTTCGAGGTCGCGACGGCGCGCACGGACCCTCGCCGGATGTTCGGCCACTTCGTCCTCCTCGACGAGGTGGGCAAGGGAGGCATGGGAGTCGTCTACCGCGCGTGGAACGACCGCCTGAGGCGAACGGTCGCCCTCAAGATGCTGCTCCCGGGAAGCGAGAGCGACTCGCTCCTCGTGCAGCGCTTCCAGAGAGAAGCGCAGGCCGTCGCGCGACTCAAGCATCCGAACATCGTCTCGGTGCACGAGGTCGGCGAGCTCCTCGGCCGGCACTTCCTCGCCATGGACTTCATCGAGGGCGCGACGCTCGACCGGAGGCTCGCTCGCCGCGGTCAGGAGGGCGAGAGGAAGCTCTCGCTCACGCGGTCGCTCGAGGCCCTGCGAGACGTGGCGCGAGCGGTCCACCACGCTCACGAGCAGGGAGTCATCCACCGCGACCTGAAGCCCTCGAACATCATGCTCGACGCGAGGGACCACGCGTGGGTCATGGACTTCGGTCTCGCGCACGTCCGCGACGCCGACATGAAGCTCACGAAGACCGGGATCGGCATGGGCACGCCCGCCTTCATGTCGCCCGAGCAGGCCGACGGGAGCTCGTCTCGCGTGGACGCCCGGAGCGACGTCTACTCGCTGGGAGCGACGCTCTACTACGTCCTCACGGGCCGCGCGCCCTTCGAGGGGACGAACAACTTCAACCTCCTCGCCGCGGTCCTCGCGCAGGAGCCGACGCCGCCCGGAGCGATCAACCGCCGCGCCTCGGGCGACCTCGAGACGATCTGCCTCCGCTGCCTCGAGAAGGACCCGGAGCGGCGATACCAGACCTCGCTCGAGCTCGCGCTGGACCTCGACCGCCACCTGTCGGGCGATCCGATCGCCGCGCGGCCCGTGGGCAGGCTCCAGACCCTCTTCCGCCGCGTGAGGAGGCACAAGGTCCGCTCCCTCATCATCCTCGCGCTCGCGGTCTCGGCGATCGACTGGACCTACGTCGTCGTCACGAGGAGCGCGGACGCCGCGCGGCACGAGGCCGAGCGCGAGAAGGAGAAGCGGGAGAGCCTCGAGCACGAAAACAGGATGGTCCAGCAAGAGCGCGACGCCGCGCAGAAGCGCGTCGCGCGCGCCCTCTGCATCCGCTCGCAGCGTGCCGCCTCCGACGGCCGGTGGCGCGAGGCCGCGAGCTTCGCGGCGAAGGCGCTCTCGATCGACGACAAGGTGCGCGAGTACCGCGTCGCTTACGCGGTCGCGAAGGACGGGCCCTGGCGCAAGCCGGTCGTCCTCTCGGGGCACGACTCCAACGTGAACTCTCTTGCCTGCAGCAAGGACGGCGAGATCGTCTCCGGGAGCGACGACAGGACGGTGAGGATCTGGCGGCGCGAGGCGTCGGTCCCGCCGCGGGCCATCGCCGGACACGAGGGCTGCGTCCTGGCCGTCGCGCTCTCGCCCGACGAGAAGACGCTCGCCTCGGGCGGCGCCGACGGCACCGTGAGGCTCTGGGAGTTTCCGGGCGGAGCGCCTCTCGCGACCCTCAGGACGCACAAGGGCGAGGTGAACGCGGTCGCCTGGAGCCCCGACGGACGCTTCTTCGCCTCGGGGGGCTCCGACTTCACGATCCAGCTTCACGACGCGCTCGGGCGCCCGATCAAGACGTTCACGGACACCGAGAAGGTGCTGGGTCTGGCCATGAGCCCGAACGGCGCCTGGATCGCGGCGGGGACGAACGACCCCGCGGTGAGGCTCTGGGAGGTCGCGACCGGGCGGTGCAACCAGCTCCAGGGACACTCGGCGTACGTGTGGTCCGTCGCGTGGTCGCGCGACGGCCTCACCGTCGCGTCGGGGAGTCGCGACCGGACGATCCGCCTCTGGGAGACGCAGACGGGCCGCCCGATCGCCACGCTCCGGGGACACGGCGACGTCGTCGCCTCGCTCGCCTTCTCGCCCGACGGGAGGCGCCTGGCGTCGGCGAGCTGGGACCACACGGTCCGCCTCTGGGACGCGCGGACGGGAGTCGCGCTCGGCTCGCTCGGCTCGCCCGCGCACGACGCGCGCTCCGTCGCGTGGAGCGAGGACGGGACGACGCTCGCGGTCGGGACGAACGACGTGATCGAGCTCCACGACATGACGACGCGCGCCGTCCTCACGCGACCGGACACCGAGGGCCACAAGTGGCAGCTCGTCCAGGCGAGCCCGAGCGGCCGGCGGCTCATGGGGTCGAGCGACGACCAGGCCCCGAAGGTCTTCTCCGTCGAGAACGGCGCGGAGATCGGCTCGCTCGACGGTCCGCTCGGGCCGATGACGGCGTGCGCGTTCGCCGCGGACGGCTACCGGCTCGCCCTCTCGAGCTACCACTATCCGCGGGTCTACCTCTGGAACGTGCAGGCGCGGCAGCCCCGGGTCCTCGAGGGGCACCAGAAGGGCGTCCGCGCCGTCGCCTTCTCTCCCGACGCGGCGAAGCTCGCGACCTGGAGCCTCGACGGCAGCGCGAGGATCTGGGATGGGACCTCGGGGCGCGAGCTCCTCGTGCTCCGGAGCGAGACCGACCCGCAAGACGACGTGCTCGCGATCGCCTGGAGCGGCGACAGCAAGAGGCTCGCGACGACCGGGAAGGACGTGAGGATCTGGGACGCGGCGACGGGCCGCTTGCTCCGCGCGCTCAAGGGAGTCGTCGCGACCTCGATCGCCTGGAGCCCGGATGGCCGGAGCTTCCTCCTGTCGAGCGGGAACTCCGTCGCTCGCGTGTACGACATCGAGACGTCCCGGGAGACTCACGTCCTCAAGGGGCACCCGCTCGACGTGTCGTCCGTCGCCTGGAGCTCGAACGGCCTCCTCCTCGCCACCGGCTGCGGAGACGGCACGGTGAGGCTCTGGGACGCGGGCTCTCCTTCCGAGTCGCTCGTTCTCCCGGGGAGCGACGGCCGTGTCGACGGGCTCGCTTTCTCCCTGGAAGGAGACCGGCTCGCCGCGCGCTCCGACTCGCGCTCGATCCGGATCTGGCCGCTCGACGAGATCCTGGGCAACCGCTCCGCGAAAGAGGTCCTCCTCGAGACGGAGAAGGCGACCGGCCTCAAGGTGGACGACCTGACGCTCGAGCTCGTGCCGCTCGATGCGAAGTGAAGCGGGCTGCTAAGATCGTCGCTCCATGAGAGGCGCGCTCCTCGTGTCGATCGTCGCGTGCGCGCTCGCGAGCGCCGCGCTCGCGGGCGAGGCGCCGACGCTCGAGGAGATCCTCGCCCGGCAGAAGCGCGAGGCGCAGCTCCTCCTCGTGGACTCTCACAAGTTGCGCCCGGGTCCCGAGCAACCGGCGAGGCTCGCGGCGCTCCTCGAGAAGCAGGCCGACGAGCTCTCGACCTTCGCGACGACGGCTCCCGTGGAGTCGGGGAGAGTCGCGCGGGAGCGAGCCGTGGAGCAGAGGCTCGAGGCGCTCCGGCTCCGGCTGTCGAGCGAGAAGCCCGCGACGCCCGAGGAGACGGCTCGCGTGAGCTCGCTCCGATCGGCGCTCGAGAAGTGCGGGAGCGAGACCGAGGCGCGCTCCTTCGCGATCGTCCTCGAGCGCGCGAGGCGAGACGGCCAGCGAGCGACGGTCTCCGCCCTCGACGAGCGGGTGCACTCGAAGACGCCCGGGATCCTCGCGAAGATCCAGGAGCGCAAGGGCCGCGTCCTCGTCGCGGCCGTCACGGACGAGCGCTCGCCCGCCGCGAGCACGCCGCTCGCGCGGGTGGACGAGCGCGAGCGGCGAGCTCTCGTGGAAGAGCTCGGACCTCGAGGGCTCGACCTCCTCGACTGCTCGGGCGAGGGAGCGCGCGGCCTCGGCGTCCTCACGGGACGCGTCGAGCTCGTCCTCGATCGGAAGGGCCGCGTGCGCGGCGTGGACCTCGTGGGAGACGAGAGGCGCTCGCTCGTCCGGTCTCTCCTGGAGGAGAGCCCGTGACAACTCCTCAGGCGGCGGCCGAGGCCGAGAAGACGCGCGCGGAGCAGATCGCGCGGATCGCCAAGGTGGAGCTCCACCAGCACCTCGACGGCTCGATCCCCGTCGACCTCACGTGGGGTCTCATGAAGGAGCACAAGCTCAACCCGGTCGAGACGCTCGCGGAGATGGAGCGGCTCCTCGTGCTCCAGCCCGAGGAGGAGGGCGCCGGGCTCCTCAAGTACCTCGACAAGTTCCACTACCCGCTCTGGGTGACGCAGTTCTACGAGAACATCTCGGAGGTCGCCTACCGCGTCGCGGCCGCGGCCCACGCGCAGAACGTGAGGATCTTCGAGCTCCGCTACTCTCCCATCATCCACACGTACGCCGGCATGACCGTCCGGCAAGCGATCGTCTGCGTGCTCGAGGGCCTGAACCGGGCGGAGCGCGAGTTCGCCGACCTCTCGTGCGGCCTCGTCGTGATCGCCATGCGTCACCTCGGCCCTCACATTGCGAAGATCCTCGCGCGCCAGGCCGTGGGAGAGGCTCAGCACCTCCACGACCGCGTCGGCGTCGTGGGCTTCGACATAGCGGGAGCCGAGCGTGGGAATCCGCCGCGCCTCTTCCAGGAAGCCTTCGAGATCGCGAAGAAGGGCGGCCTCGGCCTCACCGTGCACGCGGGAGAGGACGAGGGCCCGCAGTTCGTCTGGGAGGCCGTGGACACGCTCGGAGCGCGGAGGATCGGCCACGGCTGCTCGGCCGTCCAGGACAAGTCGCTCCTGCGCCGTCTCGCGCGAGACCAGGTCCTCGTCGAGTGCTGCCAGACCTCGAACTACCAGACCGGAGCCGTGAAGCGTGGGGCTCCTCACCCGATCCACCAGTTCCTGGAAGCCGGCGTGCCCGTGGCGATCTGCACCGACAACACGACCGTCTCGGGCACCGACCAGAACCGCGAGAACGCGCTCGCCGCGAGCAAGCTCTCGCTCGACGAGATCGTGGGAGTGCACGATCGGGCGCGCGCTCACACGTTCATCCCGGTCGAACGGCGGCGCCCTCCTCGATGAACCGACGGCTCGCCTGCACGTCAGCCCTCGCCTGGCTCCTGCTCGCGGCCGGCTGCCCGTCGGCGAACCGGCTCGACGACGACGAGATCAGCCGCTTGCCCAAGGTCGCCGCCGAGGGAGTCTGGGTCCGCTTCGACGCCGACGTCGAGTCCGCGATCGCGCAGCGGGCCGCGCCGCCGTTCGTTCAGGTGCGCGACGCCGTCGCCCGGGAGCTCGGGCTCGACCCCAAGGATCCGCCGCCGATCGCCGAGATCGTCCTCCGGCGAGACGCGACGTGGGGACAGGACCGCTTCCTCGTTACGCACGCGAAGGTGCTCGAGCCCCCGCTCCGCGTGCAGGTCCCGTGTCCTCTCTCGCAGGAGATCGCCGACGGCGAGAAGGTCGCGGCGCTCTTCCGCGGGACGGTCGCGCACGAGGTCGCGGAAGCGACGGTGCTCACGCGGGTGCGGATCCTCGATCCTTACCTGCGCTGGATGCACGACGGGATCGCCGAGAGCGTCGAGTACCGCGTGCTCCAGCGTCTCGACCCGCCCGCGGCGGAGAAGACGATCCGCCGTTACCGCGACTACGCCGACGAGGCGGACAAGAACGCGTGGCGCTGGGTCGACCTCACGCGGTGGCGGCAGCTCTCGGAGTGGATCGTCCACTCGGACGCCTTCTTCCAGGGAGGTCCGTTGCGCGTGGACGACTTGAAGGGCTCGCTCGAGCGCCTGGCGGACGAGCGGGTCGCTCTCGAGCTCAACCCCGACGCGCCCGAGAAGCCGGAGCGGCTCGCGCTCTTCTCCGAGATCCAGGCGCTCCTGGGAGAGAACGAGGTCAAGAAGAACCTCCCGCTCGCGCCGCCGTCCGAGGGGAACACGAGCCCCGAGGTGGACCCGAAGCTGCGCGGCGGGGCCGCCCAGTATCTCTTCTACGATGCTTCGTTCTGCTTCTGGCTCGAGCTCGAGCGCGCTCACCCGGGGGCGACGGCTCGCGTCCTTGCCGCGATCGCCGCGCGGCGGGAGCCCGTCCTGCGCTCGAAGGACGTGGTCTCGCTCATCCAGGAAGCCACCGGCGAGAAGGTCCAGGTGAGGCTCGAGCGGTTCACGCTCACTCGCATGAGGCGGATCCTCGACGCGGAGCTGCCGGGGAAGTAGAACGACGCGGGGTCCCGGGAAAGCACGGCCATGATCCGCGAGCTCGCGCGCCGTCTACGTTCTTTCGGCGGCTTCCTCTACCCCAAGCACCGGGGAGTGCCCGAGACGAACGTCCCGCTCCTCGTGGAGAGGCTCCGCGCCCGTCCTCTCAAGGGCGCGCTCCTCGAGGTCGGCGGCGGGAGAGCGCCTTACCGTCCTCTCCTCGCCACGCTCCCGCTCGCGCCATACGTGGTGCTCGACATCAGGGGCGGCTCGGTCACGGGAGACGCTCACGCGCTCCCGATCGCCACGGGCTCGGCCGGAGTCGTGACGCTGTTCGAGGTCCTCGAGCACCTCTCCGACCCGCTCCAGGCGTTCAAGGAGGTCTCTCGCGTGCTCGCGCCGGGAGGCATGCTCGTCCTCACGGTCCCGCAGTACTGGCACGTCCATGGGCACCCCTCGGATTACTGGCGCTTCACGTGTCACGGCCTCCGCCACCTGTGCGCCCGCACGGGACTCACGGTGGTGGAGCTCTGGCCCATGGCGGGGCCGGGGATCCTGTGCTCGCAGGTCCTCGTCCTCACGTTCGGGCTCGACCGGGACCCGATCCGGCGGCTCCTGTTCGGGGTGCCGCTCACGTGGATGGGGTTCTTGCTCGACTTGACGTTCTTCAGGGGGTTCATGCGCTGGGAGAATCCCGACACGCGGGGGTGGGCTCTCATGGCTCGGAAGGGCGAGGCGAGCGCGACGTGAGGCGCGGTCCTCCCGTCCTCGGCCGCGCGATCTACTTGCCCCGGGTTCCGCTCCCGACCGCCGCCGCGCTCCCGCTCTCGATCGAGGCCAGGCCGCCCGGGAGGTCTTCGCCGACCAGTATGTCGTCGCCCTGGCCTTCCTCGTGGACGCCGTTCGGGCCGCAGGAGATCAGGTCGAAGCCGTGCTTGTGCACAGGGCCGGGGCAGCGGTAGTAGATCGGGTTACCCCAGGCGTCAACCGCGACTCCTCCATGCATGAATCGCCGGAGTTGCGTCGTCACGTACTCATCTTCGTCGAGGGTGGCAAGGTGCTCTACTTCGGTCAACGTGCGACCTCTCTCGCTGCAAAGCTCCCTGAAATAGCGCTGAAGCGCCTTCTGACCGGTTAGATCGTCTGCGCTGCCCGACGCCCGTGCGGAAGCGCGTCGCAACGGGCATATCAGGGGGATGTCGTTGTAATCCGCGCACAAGAAGCTCGTGAGGAGGCTTCGCGACCGACTCACTCTCTCCCGTCTAGCGGCATGGTGATTCCTCAGCATGAGGTAAGACGCGCTGAGGAGGATGATTGTCCCAGCGACCAGGAACGTCACTCCTGCGCGTCTTCCCCATCCAAGTCGCATGCTTCCCATCGGTCAGCGGGTCGTTGGGTCGAGGCGTCTCGGAACCGCATCCTCGAACTTCTTGACATCGACATGCGCTCCAATCCCGGTCGTCGTGAGGGAGCCGTCCATGCTGATGGCGTTAACGTTGCCTTTGTCGTTCGCGGGGTCCTTTGGGACATTCTCAATGACCCAGTCCTTCTCCGTCGCGTTTTCTGGAGCCGCGGCAACGGCGAAGCTTGTCGTCTTGGACTTGTAACGGTAGCCCCACGGATGCAGCCACTGGGTCCCGCCCTTCTCGTACTGATCGGGGTCGTAGACAACTTCTAGAAACCTGCGCGTGGCTTCCAGATCCTTCACTACTTCAGCGCGCGCGTCCCACTTTTGTAGATCCGTGAAGGCGAGCTGCGTATCGTCGTCGGTGACCCTCTCCAAGTACTCCTTCTTGCTGAGAGGTATCCACGCTAGCTCCGCATTCACGTACGGCATTAGGTATCGGCGATAGTCTCCATACTTTGCCGCGAGCTTCTTGTCCTCGGTCCCGAACGTGTCATCCCACTTATTGCCCTTCGAGTCCTTTCCCGCCCTCGGCTTCTTTTTCCATCTCTTCATCAGCTTCTCGTTCTTGTTTACGTCGTCTCCAGCCTCGTCAAGACCTAAGAAGTCCTGTTTCAGATACCTCTCCCAGACACATTTTGAGAGATTCCAGCCTTCGATGGTGATCTGCAAGAGGAACTGGAAGCTATCAAAGCTCTGGAAGTTATCCAGCGTATCGGGCCGCATTGGATCGCCTCGCCCCTTGGGCGCCGGGAACCACTTCGGTGGATAATTCAGTCTTGCCGTTTCGGCGGGTAAGCCCCTGAAGCCGAGACGAACCACAATCCCACCGGCAGGACACGGCGAAGATCCGCCGCGTGGCTTCGCGCGTCTTCCGCGGCGAGAAGACGATCCTCGCCCAGTTCGCCAGGGACAGCTTCCCGGGCGGAAGCCCGAAGCGCCGGAAGTCCACGAAGAAGCCCGCGACCTCCGGCGGCACGTCCACCACGTAGAGCGCGAGGCGCTGCGTTCTCACGAAGAGAAGCTCCCTTCCCACGAAGAGAAGCTCCCTTCCCACGAAGAGAAGCTCCCTTCCCACGAAGAGAAGCTCCCTTCCCGCGAAGAGGAGCTCCCTTCCCATGAAGAGGAGCTCCCTTCCCGCGAAGAGAAGCTCCCTTCCCGCGAAGAGAAGCTCCCTTCCCACAAAGAGGAGCCCCCTTCCCACGGAGAAGGATCGCCTTCGGCCGATTCAGGCCTCGTCTGCCATCATGAAAGAGGCGCCAGAACCACGAGGAGACGAGCACACGAAGAAGGGCCGCCTTCGTGCCTTCGTGCCTTCGTGGTTCCTCTCGTTCTCGATCTACCCCGGCGGCAGGAGAGGTCTGAGGAGCTGCAAGAGCTCCTCCGCCGACTGAGGCCTGAGCCTCGGCGTCTTCTCGAGCATCCGCAAGACGACCCGGTCCGCATGAGGAGTGACGCGCGGATTCTTCGTGCTCGGAGCCGGAGCGGGCTCGCGGAGATGCTTCTCCATGATGTGAGCCGCGTTCTTCCCGTCGAACGGGTAGTCTCCCGTGAGCAGGTTCCAGAACGTGATGCCGAGCGAGTAGATGTCGTAGCGGACATCGGGCTTGCAGGTGGCCGAGATGTACTCGGGAGCCATGAAGTAAGGCGTGCCGAGGACGTCGTCGTTCGAGGTGATCGTCGCGGTGTCGTGGATCTTGACGAGGCCGAAGTCGATGAGCTTCAGCCGGTCGTCTCTCCCGACGATCATGTTCTCGGGCTTCACGTC
>JACQDU010000291.1 GCA_016200955.1 bacterium | reverse complement strand
GCCCTGGAGGGTGAGGAGCGCGCGGGCGGACGCGAGGTCCTCGAACTCGACGGGATCGGCGATCCCGTAGAGCGTGAGCATCTTCCAGGTCTTCTCCCGGGCGCTCTCGGGGGCCTGGATGAGAAGCTCCTGCTCGCCCGACCTCAGGATCCGGAGGTCCGACTCGATCTTTCCCTTGGCATCGAGGAGGAGGGAGCGCCTCCCTTGCCCGGGCTCCAGCGCGAGGACGTCGTTCGCGACGAGCCTCTGGAGGAACGCGCGAGCGCCCTCGCCCGAAGCGCGGATCCAGCCCTCCTTCGAGAGGTCCGTGAGGCCGCCCGACCTCCGGGCGAGGGCGTGCTCGCTGGCTCGATCCAAGAGTCTTTCTCTCCTCGTCTTACAGTGACGACATCCTACGAAAAGCCGGATGGAAACGGTCGGCTCGGGGTCTAATCCTCGTGCCCAAACCCCGTACCCGGAGGAACGCCCCGTGAGACGACACGCTTTCGCGAAGATCCTCGTCGCCGCCTTCTTCGGCGCGACGATCGTCCCCGCCGCCGCTCGAGCCCAGGACGGCGAGAAACCCAAGACCGACCAGCCCAAGCCGGACCAGCCCAAGCCGGACCAGCCCAAGCCGGATCAACCCGCTCCGAGGCGGCCCGACGGCGGCGGCGGCCGCGGCCCCGGCGGCGGCATGGGGCGCATGCTCGAGCAGGCCAAGGACGAGCTCGGCCTCTCCGACGAGCAGATGCAGAAGGTCCGCGACCTCATGGGCGACATGGGCGAGACCATGCGAAAGATCTTCGAGGAGTCCCAGGGTGACCGCGACAAGCTCCGGGAGAAGATGCAGGAGCACCGCGACAAGATGATCGGCAAGGTCAAGGAGATCCTGACGAAGGAGCAGGGCGAGAAGCTCGACAAGTACATGGCCGACCGGCCGGGCGGCATGGGCGGCTTCGGCGGCGGCGGCTTCGGCGGCGGCCGCATGGGCGGCGGCGGCCCGAGCCCCGAGGAGCGAGCGAAGCGCCAGGCCGACAGGGCCGAGAGCATCCTCGTCCTCTCACAGGAGGAGAAGGGGGCGGTCATGCCTCTCGTGAAGAAGCTCCTCGAGCTCCGCAAGACGGGCACGAGCGAGCTCGCCACGAAGCTCTCCGAGCACAAGAAGGTCTCGACGGACGAGAAGAAGAAGCTCGACGAGGCGCAGGCGGCCGTGCGCGACCTCCTCACGGTGGACAACGAGGCTCGGCTCGTCGCGATCGGGATCCTGGACTGAGGGTGGCTCCGGTGCCGGCCTGCGTTGTTCCCGTACATGTTCCTCCCGCGCGAGAACGGGGCGTGGCCGGCACCAGGAGGCGATTCCCGGCTCGGACCCACCAAGACAGGCCTTGCGGACGTCTTCTCTCTCTGGTCTCTAGAGACCAGGGAAGGCCCGTGCTGGACAGGACGGCCGCGACGCCCGAGCGGGAAGGCGCTCCCGAGGCTCGCCTCGAGAAGGCCGAGGGCGAGGCACGCCTCATCGCGCGGGCGCGGTCGGGCGAGGCGGCGGCTTTCGAGGAGATCGTGCGGGTCCACTCGGACGCCGTGTTCCGGGTGGTCGCGGGGCACCTGGGCTCGAGCGAGGCCGAGGACGCCTCGCAGGAAGTCTTCCTCCAGGTGCACCGGGGGCTCCGGGCCTTCGAAGGGCGGTCGCTCCTCTCGACCTGGATCTTCAGGATCGCGACGAACGTGGCGCTCAAGCGCCTCAGGCGCAAGAGGCGGCGTCCGTCCTCCCGGAGCATCGAGGAAGGGGAGGCCGTCGCGGCGGACGGGCCGGCGCCCGAGGCGGGGCTCGACTCGAGCGAGCTGCGAGCCGTTCTCCTCCGGGCCCTCGACAGGCTGCCCGAGGAGCAGCGAGCGGTCGTCGTGCTCCGCGGGATCGAGGGGCTCCCGTTCGAGGAGGTCGCGCGGGTCCTCGGGATCGTGCGGCCGACGGCCGAGTCGCGCATGGCTCGCGCGAAGGAGAAGCTCCGCTCGCTCCTCCGGCCGTGGATCTCACCCGAAGCTCGAGACCAAGGATGAACGTCATGACTGAACAGGGCGACGACACGGGCAAGGACTCGCTCGATGCTCTCCTCGAGAGAGCTCGGACACCGGTGCCCGCCGGGCTCGCGGAGAGGCTCATCGCGGCCGCCGCGTCGGGCGAGACGGCACGCCGCTTCTACTGGATCGACGTCGCCTTCGCCGCGCGGACCGCGCTGCGGTGGTCGGCGGCGGGTCTCCTCGTGGCCGCCGCTCTCGCGGGAGCGTCGGTGTCTCCGGCCCGGCGCGATGGGCCGCCGCCCTTCGCTCCTCCCTCGACGCAGCGCGAGCCGCGCGAGACGGCGGCCGACCAGATCGCTCGCCTCGCCATGTCTCCGCGCGCGGTCGAGCGCCAGGTCGAGGGTCCGATCTTCGCCGGGAGCGAAGACGAGAGAGGAGAGGAATAACGTGGGCCCGAGGCTCCTCGTCGCGGCGGCTTGCCTCGTGAACCTCCTCACGGGAGCTTGCCTCGGCGTCGCGATCGACCGGACCTGGCTCGTCGAGAAGCCGCGGCACCACAGGCGCGGCGGCCCGAAGATGATGGTCGCCGAGATCGGCGACGCGCTCAAGCTGGACGCCGCCCAGCGCGAGAAGGTGACCGCGATCTGCGAGGCGAGGAAGCCCGAGTTCGACGACATCTTCAAGGAGATCGGCCCCAAGATGGAGGCCGTCCGCCGCGCGCTCGAGAACGACGTGCGCGCGATCCTCACCCCCGAGCAGCTCCCGCGCTTCGAGGACTACTTGAAGGAGAAGCAGCGCAAGGAAAAGGAAATGCGCGAGCGCTGGGAGCACGGCGACCGCGCCGACCGCGACCGCGGCCCCGACCGCGGCGGGCCCGACCGGAGCAAGTAAGCTCTCAGGGGCCCGAGAGGAAGGCTCTCTCGAGGCTCCAGCGGTCGTCGAGGATCCCGGCGGCGCGGATCCCGCCGTAGCCGGTGCTCAGCGCGTCGGGCCCGAAGACGAGGAAGTCTGGGAACGCGATCCCCGCGCCGAAGTAAGCCGTCGCGAGGCTGAGGCGCATGCCCACGGGGCCCGTCCCTCCCACGACGGCGACCAGCGCCGTCTCGCTCCCCTTCCGCGGGAGCGCGAGGAGGCAGGCGAGGTCGCTCCCCTCGAAGGTTCGCTCGCCCACGCGGACGCGCTTGCGGTCCACGACGACGGGCGGCGAGTCGAGGACGAGGTCGAAGGCGCGGTTCATGCTCCGGTGTCCGTAGAGGACGAGGCTCCGGTCGCGGAGCGCGACGGGGTCGAAGGCGGTGTCCGCGAGGACGTCCGCCGAGCCGTTCGAACGCGAGGCCCAGAGCGAGGCGTCGTAGCGCGCTCGCTCGAAGGCGGCCCTGTTCTCGTCTTCCGTCCCTCCCGTGCCGTAGACGAGCACGAAGCGGCGGTCGAAGGCGCTCTTGAACGGCCCGTAGCGCGAGGGATTCTTCGTCGCGGGGTCGAGAGGAGGGGCGGGGCCGAAGCCGCCGCTCGCTCGCTCGATCCTGAGCGGAGCTCCCGTGAAGGAGAGGCGCTTCGAGGCGCCGTCGAGGTCGACCTCGACTTCGCCTTTCTCCATGAAGGACGCGAGGTCGAGCGAGAGGGCCGCGACGTTCGTCGTGCGGACCTCCACTCGCTTTCTCTCGGGAAAGACCTCCGCGTCCAGGCGCGAGAGCGCGAGGTGCTTCTCTTGCCGCTCGACCGTGACCCAGGCCGCGCGCGCCGAGGTCGCGGGGTTCCACGTGCGGAAGGTCACCTTGCGCGGCGCCTCCGGGCGCACCCGGCGCGAGAGGAACTCGAACATGTCCGCGAGGTCGAGGCAGTCGAGGCCCGGCTCCTCCGAGCGGTCCCAGACGTGGCCTTCTCCCGCGACCTCGTTGTAACGAACGTCGGCGTTGATCCGGCGCAGGTCCGCGACCATGGTCCGCGCGTCTTCCACGGAGACGCTCGTGTCCTTGTCGCCGTGCAGCACGTAGACTCCGTGGTCTCTCAGGTTCGGGAGGAGAGAGACCGGGTCGCACGGGCCGACGAGGCGGTCGAAGATCGCGTGGCGCGCGTCGCTCTCTCCCGGATGCTCGAGGTGCATGTAAGTGAACAGGCTCTTCCACCCCGCGCTCGGAGCGACCGTCGCGAAGCGATCGGGATGCGTGACTCCCACCATCCAGGCGCCGTGCCCTCCCATGGAGTGGCCGGCGAGGTGGACGCGCAAGGGATCGATCGGCAGCCTCTCCTCGGCCGCATCGAGGACCTCGATCGCGTCCTTGCGGCCCCACTCCTCCCAGTTGAAGCCGAAGGGGCGGCGGTTCGTCGGAGCGACGACGAAGCACCACTCTTTGGGCGACATGCCGTCGAGCTGGAGCGTCGCTTCCGCGCTCGCTCCGTGGAGCTCGAGCACGAGGCCGTAGCGGCGGCCCGGCTCCTGGTGCCGCGGCGGGCGGACGGCGAAGTACTGCACGGAGCCGTCGATCCTCGAGAGGAAGGTCTCCTTCCAGGGGAGACCGCTCGCGCGCACGCGCAGCTTGAACGCCGCCGCCGCCGACTCGGACCCCGCGGTCGCGCTCACGGCGAGGACCGCGGACTCGCCGCCCGGGACCTTGCGGCCGAGCCGGATCCGGAAAGGCGCCTTCTTGACCGAGAGCGGAGGGATCGAGGCGACTCGCGTCGTCACTCTCTCGAAGGGGCCCGTTCCGCCCGCGGCGATCTCGATCCCCTCGAGCGTCTTCCGCGTCGGATTCACGAGGTGCACGGCGCCCCAACCGTCGAGCGGCTCTCCGGCACGCACGTCGGGCAAGGTCGTGTCCGCGCGGTCGATCGCGATCCCCGAGGGCGCCGCCTCGAGCGCGATCGTCGAAGGCCCGCGCGCCGTGCGGACGAGGATCCGGTTCTTCCCCTTCTTCAGAAGGACCGGCATCGAGGGGATCGCGATCCCGTTCCACTCTCCGGCGAGCATGGCTCCGTTCACCGCGAGCCATGCGTGGCCTCGGCCTCGCACGAGGACCACGCGCTCGTCGGGGCTCTCGAGGTCGGTCGCCGCGTAGCCGCTGAGAGTCGGCGAGGCCGGAATGCTGTCGCCGGTGGCGGCGGTCTCCGTCCAGCCTTCGCTCGCGGCGAGGGGGCCTGCGAGGTCTCCCTCGCGGATGAGGCGCTCGAGGATCGGCTCGCTGGAGAAGGGGCCTCGCACGGAAGCTCCTTCGTTCGTGCGTGTGAGCCAGGGGCCGAGCTTGGGGAGAGGGGGAGCGGGGTCTTCGGCGAGTGCGTTCGGGGTCGTGGTGAGGGCGAGGGCGAGGAGCGTCGCGGCGAGGGGGGGGAGGGGCGATCACGCGCGCAGCGCGAGGAGCGGGCCAGGGGACCGTTCACCTGTGGGGCGCGGGGGTGGAGCATCCCTCCTCGTCCCGCTCCAGAGCGTAGTGCCCCATCCGCCAAGGCGGGGGTGCCGCGTTCGGGGTTCCGGACCTTTGCATGATCCCCCGGTCCGTCCCACCTGAGACGCCGTGCCCTCTGCCACACCCGGACTACGAAGGCCCTCGTCCGGGTGGATATCTCCCGGGCCTGCTGGCTCGACCCAGCCCGCCCTCTCATCACCCGACCCAGGAGATCGAGAACACCGCCTCGGCCCGCGCTCCCTGATTCGCAGGCAAGCGCATCCTCGCACGTGCCTCCGACAATCCGCTCCGCGCGGGCCGCTCACTCCTACAGGTTCTCGACGATCGCCGCCGCGAACTCGGAGCACTTGAGCTTCGGCGCGCCCTCCATGAGGCGCTCGAAGTCGTAAGTGACCCGCTTCTGCTGGATCGTCTTCTCGATGCCCCCGTAGATGAGCTTCGCGACCTCCTCCCACCCGATGTACTCGAACATCATGCACCCGGAGAGCATGAGGGAGCCCGGGTTCACGCGGTCGAGCCCGGCGTACTTCGGAGCCGTCCCGTGAGTCGCCTCGAAGCACGCGATCGCGTCGCCGATGTTCGCGCCGGGAGCGATCCCGAGCCCGCCGACCTGCGCCGCGCAAGCGTCCGAGAGGTAGTCGCCGTTCAGGTTCGGCGTGCAGAGGATGTCGTACTCGTCGGGCCTGAGGAGCATCTGCTGGAAGGTCGAGTCCGCGATCCTGTCGTTGACCTTGATCTTCGACTTGAGCTTGTCGCCACCGTGAGTCTTCTCGAGGGCGAGCGCGGCCTTGATCTCGTCCGTCGTGTAAGGCTCCCAGCCGTCGTTCCTGAGAGTCGTCGCGAGCTCCTCGGGAGTCTGGCCCGCGTTCTTCTTCCTCATGTCGAGGACGCCCCACTCGCGTTCGGTCACGATCTGATCGCGGAACTCGGTCTTCGCGAGCTCGTAGCCCCAGTCGCGGAAGGCTCCCTCGGTGTACTTCATGATGTTGCCCTTGTGGACGAAGGTCACCGAGCGGCGCTTCCGCGCGACGGCGTGCTTGAGCGCGGCGCGAGCGATCCGCTTCGTGCCCGTGATCGAGATCGGCTTGATCCCGATCCCCGAGTCGAGGCGGATGTTCTTCTTCAGCTCCTTGTTGATGTAATCGATCAGCTTCTTCGCCTCGGGGGAGCCTTCCTTCCACTCGATCCCGGCGTACACGTCCTCGGTGTTCTCGCGGTAGATCGTCACGTCGAGGAGCTCGGGCTTCTTCACGGGAGACGGCGTCCCCTTGAAGTAGCGCACGGGCCGGACGCAGGCGTAGAGGTCGAGGAACTGCCTGAGAGAGACGTTGAGCGAGCGGATCCCGCCGCCCACGGGAGTCGTGAGCGGCCCCTTGATCCCGACGCGGTAGTGCCGGAAGGCCGCGAGGGTGTCCTCGGGCAGCCACTCGCCGTACTTCGCGTGGGCCTTCTCGCCCGCGTAGACCTCCATCCAGGAGACTTTGCGCTTCTTCCCGTAGGCCTTCTCGACGGCCGCGTTCCAGACCTTGAGGGAAGCCGAGGTGATGTCGCCGCCGATCCCGTCTCCCTCGATGAACAGGAGGATCGGGTCGTCGGGGACCTTGAGCTCGCCCCTCGCGTCCACGGTGATCGCCGTGCCCGTCTTCGGGTGGGCGAGTTTCTTGAATTCGACCGCCACTCTCCGCCTCCTCGTGTTCCAGTTCGCCGTCTGCTCGACGGCTGGGAATCCCGAGCATGCCCGGGTCCCGACCATCCCCGACTTTTTCGCGTGAGCCGCGGAATCCCGCGCGCTACTTCTTCGGATCCGCGGGCTTGTCCGGAGTGACCGGAGCGACCGGCGCGCCCGCCTCGTCGAGCACCGCGAGGAGCTGCGCCTCGAAAGGCACGTCCGGAGGGCTCGGGAAGATCCGCTCGACCGTCTGACGGCCGGGAGCCTCGACCTTCACGTGGACGCCCGAGAGCGGGCCGTCCTCGCCCGAAGCCTCGAAGTGGAACTTCGCGGTGCGGGAGTCGATCCCCACGGCCTGCCAGCTCCGCGGCTTCTCTTCCTTCCTGAGCTTGAGCGCGTAGCTGACCTTCGCGTCGGTGAGCGGCTTCAGGTGTCCGGCCGCCTCCTCGAACTTCGCGCGGCAGTGGTCGGAGCCCTCGTAGATCTGCGCCTTCACCGAGCGCGGCGTCTCCTTGTCGGACCCCTGCACGTCCCCGTCCACCTTGAGCGAGTACGGGGTCGTGCAACCCAGCGCGACGAGCAACGCGAGCGCGAGAGCGGCGATCGGTCTCATTCTCCGCGGCCTCCCGGGTCCTGCCCGGTTCAGGGCGCACACCTTACCTCCCGCGGGGGCAGGATGCGAGATGTTCCAGCCCGGCTCTCATTAGAATGCTCGCGTGAAAAACGAGCCCGCGCGAGGTTTCGACTTGCGCTCTCTCGCTCCGGAGCTCGCGGCGGCGGCCCTCGCGGCGCTCGTCTACGCGGCGACCTTTCACGGGAGCTTCCTCTCCTATGACGACCCGAACTTCATCACGGGAGTCGAGGCCGTGCGCTCGCCCAGCCTCCGCGGCGCGGTCCGGCTGTTCCTTCCCTGGGAGCCGGTCTGGGGGAGCTACCACCCGCTCCACATCCTGAGCTACGTCCTCGACTCTTGTCTCTTCGGCATGGAAGAACGCGGCGCTCATCGCTTCCACCTGCAGAACATCTTCTATTACTCGATCTGCGCCGCGCTCGTCGTGAGAGTCGCGCGCCGCTTCGGCGTGAGCGAGTGGGGCGCCCTCGCCGCGGGCCTCATCTTCGCCGTCCACCCGAGCCACGCGGAGTCGGCGGCCTGGCTCACGGGAAGAAAAGACGTCCTCTCGGGCGCCCTCGTCCTCGGAGCGCTCCTCTGCGCGACCAGGCCCGAGCGCACGGGAAGCGATCTCGCGAGCGCCTTCGGGCTCTTCGTCCTCGCCCTCATGGCGAAGACGACGGCCGTCGTCCTCGCTCCCTTCCTCGTCCTCGAAGCGCTCCTCTTCGGGAAACTCGACCGTCGCGAGGCTCTCCTCGTCGCGCCCTTCGTGGCGCTCGCGGGGTTCTGGCTCGCGCTCGAGCTCGAAGCGCAACACTCGGTCCAGGCCGTGAAGACGCTCCGGGGAGGCACGATCTGGGGGCAGCTCCGTCTCGTCGAGTGGGGGCTTCCCTGGTATCCCGTGCGTTTCCTCTGGCCTCACCCGCTCACGCCGAGGCCCGATCTCCCCGTGACGGACGGCTTCTCGCTGGGAGACGCGCAGGCTCTCGCGATCCTGGCGGTCGCGCTTGCCGTCTTCCTCGTGAGCGCGTCGCGACGAAAGAGAGCCGCCCTTGCGATCGGCTGGTTCTTCCTCGCGCTCCTTCCGGTCGCGAACTTCGTCCCCATGGCTTCGCCCGTCCAGGACCGCTACCTCTTTCTCCCCTCGATCGCCGCGTGCTGCGTCGTGGGAGACGTGCTCGCGCGAGTCTTCCTCGACCGAGGCGGTCTGCGAGCGGCGATCGGCGCTCTCCTCCTGGGCGGCGTCGTCGGCATCGCCGCGGGAGAGACCGTGCGCTACGCGAGGATCTGGAGGAGCGACGTCGATCTCTGGGAGGAGACGCTCAAGGTCGATCCCAGGAGCGCGATCGCCCACTGGGGCCTGGCGGCGGCGCTCACGGACAAGGGAGACCAGGCCCGCGCAGCCAGGGAAGCCGAGCTCTCCGTCGAGAACGGCGGCGGGACCGAGGTCCAGCGTCTCCAGGGAATGATCGCCGAGAAGAGAGGCCTGAGAGCCGAGGCGTTCTCCGCTTACCGGAGGTCCTGGAGCGCGAACGACGCGTCCCTGCTCGCGGGAGTCGCGTGCGTGCGCCTCTCCCTCGAGGACGGAGACATCGAGGGAGCCGCCGTCTTCGCCGCCCAGCTCAAGGAGCGAAAGCCCGACACTCCCGAGGCGCTCCTCGCCGAGGCTCGCGTCGCTCACGCTCGCGGTCAGCTCGGCGACGCGGAGATCGCGTTCAAGGCCGCCCTCGCTCTCCGGGGCGGCGAGCGGACGCTCGCCTGGCTCGAACTGGCCGCCGTCGAGCGAGCGCTCTCTCGGTACGACGAAGCCGAGGACGCTCTCGCCAACGCCGAGAGGGAGGGAGCGAAGACCCACGACCTCCACCAGGAGCGCGCCTCTCTCGCGCTCGCTCGAGGTCAGGACGTGGAGGCCCTCAAGCAGGCGACGGCGGCCCTCAAGCTCGAGCCCGAGGACCGTCACGCGAAGAAGACCCTGGCGCTCGCTCTCGCGGCGCTCGGGCGCCTCGACGAGGCCGCGGAGGTCCTCTCGGCTCTCCTCGAGGCGCGCGGGGAAGCCGACGTGGCGTGGGACCTCGCTCGCGTCGAGGCGAGGGCCGGCCGCGACGATCGCGCGAGTACCGCTCTCGCGCGCGCCGTCGCGCTCGACCGGGGCCTGCGAGCGAAGGCACGAGAGGATCCTCTCCTCTCGCGGCTCGCTCTCGGTGACAAGTGAGCTTCCTCGGCTGCGTCTTGCTTTCTCGACGTAGCATCTTTAAGAGGAGTGGCTTCTCGCTGTCGCGGAGGCGCACGTGGAGCAACTGAAGGCGGAGATAGCCAAGAGAGTCGCGCAGGCGCTCGGAGTCTCGGCGGACATGGTGCTGCCGATGCTCGAGCCGCCCAAGGACCCGACGCGCGGCGACGTCGCGCTCCCGTGCTTCAAGCTCGCGAAGCCTCTCGGCCGCGAGGGCAAGGACGCTCCGCCCAAGATCGCGCAGGAGGTCGTCGCGAAGGTCGACAAGTCCGATCTCCTCGCCTCGGTCCAGGCCGCGGGTCCTTTCGTGAACTTCAAGCTCGCTCCCGGCGCTCTCGCCGCGGCCGTCCTCAAGGCCGTCGCCGCTCCCGGCCGCTTCGGCGGCTCGG
>JACQDU010000290.1 GCA_016200955.1 bacterium | reverse complement strand
CCTCGCTCTCGGCATCCGCGTCTTCCTCGTCGTCGGCGGCGAGGTCGGCCTCGGCGTCGGCCTTCGCGACCTCCTCGTCCTCGGAGGTCTCGTCCTCCTCCTCGGCATCGGAGTCGTCGTCGTCCAGCTCGCGCACGGAAGATGAAGCCTGGAGCTCCTCGAGCTCGTCCCCGTCCTCGCTCACGTCGTCGACCTTCGAGCTCGCGGCCTCGACGGCGTCGTCGTCGTCGGAGATCTCCTCGATCTCCTCGAGCGACTCGCGGTCCTTCTCGACGGCGGCGGCGGCGGCCCGCGCCGACTTCCGCACGGGAGGCTTCCTCCCGCCCTCCTCGACGGCCTCCTCGAGCTCGACGTCCTCGAGGTCGAGCTCGTCCTCCTCGTCGCCTTCTTCTTCCTCGCCCTCCTCGGCCTCTTCCTCTTCGTCTTCTTCCTCACGGGCCACGGGCTTCTTGGACTTCTTCACGGGCGGCTCGTCGTCGTCGGCCACGACCTCGAGGTCGTCGTCATCGAGCTCGAGCTCGTCGACCTCGAGGACCTCCTCGGGCTCGATCTCGACGGCGAGCTCGTCCTCGGACGCCTTCGCGGCGACCCCGACCTTCTCGCCCTTCTTCTTCTTGCCCTTGCCCCCGGCCTTCTTCCTCTTGCGCTCGGCACGGACGCCCTCGATCGCGCGGACGATCGCGCGGTCCTCGCGGGCGTTGATGTAGCCCTTGTCGAGGAGGATCTTGTTCAGGCGGATGAGCTTCCGCTCCTTCTGGTGGATCTTCTTCTGCTCTTTCAGCGCCTCCTCGACCCACTTCTTGTCGCAGATGTCGCTCTGGACGGCGATCTTCCCGTAGAAGCGGTCGGCCTTGCGCACGAGGTAATAGAGCACCGCGTACCGGAGCCCCTGGAGCTGCCGGTCGTTGATGATCCCCATGTCGAGGAGAACGCGCTCGAGCGAGTGCTTCTTCGAGCCGGCGTCGCGCTGGAGCTGAAGCGCCTCCTCGATCTTCCCTTCGTCCGCCAGATTGTGCTGGAGGACGATCCGGGTCACGATGTCGTTCAACGTCTCGGCCACGGCCACCCTCCGCGACTCGACTCCCACACTGAGCGCGCATTCTATAAAAACGCGGCGCATCCCCGTCAAGCCGTCGCGGATTGCTCGTCTTACCCCGAGACCGCGCCGGACCTGGCCTGGGAGCCCACAGGCGGGCGAAGCGAGGTTTTCTCGCCCCGGCGCGGTTTTTTCCGACGGGCGCCGTGATGCGAGAATGCCGGGCCATGCGGATCGCCGCGAGTGTCCTGATCGCGATCATCGCCCTCGAGCACCTCCTGTTCCTGGTGCTCGAGAGCTTCCTCTGGACGCGTCCCACGGGGCTCAAGTTCTTCCGCATGACGCCGGAGGTCGCGAGCCAGACGGCCGTGCTCGCGAAGAACCAGGGGCTTTACAACGGCTTCCTCGCGGCGGGGCTCGTCTGGGCGCTCTGCGCTCCCGCGGAGCAGACCCTCTCGATCCGGGTCTTCTTCCTCGCCTGCGTGGTCGTGGCCGGGATCGTCGGAGGGATCACGGCCAAGCGCTCGATCCTTCTCGTCCAGGGGCTTCCCGCTCTCGTCGCGCTCGGGCTCGTCCTGATCGATCGATGAGAGACGACGTGAGAGCCGACGAAACGGGAGCCAAGATGAGCAACGGGAGCCTGCCCGCCTTCCTCCCCTTCCCCGGCCCGACGCGCTTCGTGCGAGCGATCGTGACCACGCGAGCGCTCGACTTCCGTCGCAACGAGAGAGAAGCGCGCGCCGCCCTCGCTTCCGCTCTCGGGTTGAGCCCGTCTGCCTTCGTGAGGGCCGAGCAAGTTCACGGATCTCGCGTCGCCATCGTCTCCGAGCCCACCGGCGAGTCGGTCCCGGGAGCCGACGCCCTCGCGACGCGCGCGAGCGGACTGGCCCTCCTCGCGCTCGGAGCGGACTGTCCGGGAGTCGCGATCCTCTCGGACGAGGACGCCGCGATCGCGGTCGCTCACTCGGGCTGGCGAGGGGCCGTGGCCGACGTGGGACCCAAGGCCGCGCTCGACCTCGTCTCCTGGGGCTCTCGCGCGAGTGCGCTGCGAGCCTGGATCGGTCCCGGCATCGGCGCCTGCTGTTTCGAGGTCGGCGACGAGGTCGTCTCGGCATTCGAGGAAGTCCACGGTCCTCTCGGCTCCCTCGTCTCGAGACCGAAGGGAGGGAAAGCCCACGTCGACCTGAAAGGCGCGATCGCCCGCCGCCTCGTCGAGAGAGCCGGCCTCTCTCCCGCGAACGTGAGCGTCTCCCCCGATTGCACGCGCTGCTCCTGCGAGCGGTTCTTCTCCCGCCGCGGCGAGGGCCCGGACTGCGGCCACCACGCCCTGATCGCCTGGGTCGTTCGCTGAGCGCCGGCGGCGCGAACGCGAGCGACCCCGAGCGCGCCTCGCGAGAGGAGTCGCTACGTCGGCGCTCGGTCTACCTGGTCGGGCTAGCAGCCGGGCTCTCGCTCCTCGGAGACTCGGCGCTCTACCCGATCCTCCCCGCGCAAGCGGACGCGCTCGGGCTCGCGCCTCTCGAGGTCGGGCTCATCCTCTCGGTGAACCGGCTCGAGCGCCTCGCGATCAACGAGCCCGCCGGGAGGATCGTCGCGCGCGTGGGCGCCCGAGGGCCGCTGGTCCTCGCGCTCGCGCTCGCCGCGGCGACGACGTTCGCTTGCGGGAGGACCGCCGGCGTGACGTTCGCCGGCTTCCTCGCGGCGCGGCTCGCGTGGGGCGTCGCCTGGACCTTCGTCCGGCTCGCCTCGAACGTCGCCGTCCTCGGCGCTCCGCGCGGAAGGAAGGGCGAGCTCCTCGGCTTCTTCAAGTCTCTCTCGCGGATCGGCAGCCTCGCCGCCGTCGTCGCCGGGTCGTGGCTCGTCGGACGCCACGGCATCGCGCGCGGCTACGACGTGCTCGCGCTCGCCACGCTCCCGGGGATGCTCGTCGCCGCCGCGGCCTTCTCGCGGTTGGGTTCCGCTTCCGGTCCCGCTTCCGGTCCCGGTTCCGCTTCCGGTCCCGGTTCCGCTTCCGGGGCCCGGGCCGGGTCCGGTTCCCCTTCCGACGCCGGTGCCGGATCCGAATGCGAGAGCCGGCTCGGGTTCGCCTGGGTGATCGCCGCGGCGTTTCTCGCGAACGCCCTCGGAGTCTCCCTCCTCATGGCGGTCCAGAGCGTGCGCTTGAAACAGCTCGTCTCGGGGGGAGCGGCGAGCGAGCTCCTCGGACACGAGCTCGACGCGCTCGTCCTCGCGGGGCTCGCGACGTCGACGACGGTCTTCACGGCGTCGGCGATCTGCGCCTTCCTCTCCCTCTCGGCGCTCGCGGCGGCGCTCGATGCGCTCGCGGCCGATCACGCGGCTTCGCGGGAGCGAGGCGCCCTCCGCCTCGGCCGCTACTTCTCCGCGGGCGACGCGGGCGCCGCGATCGGCCCCCTCCTCGGGCCGCTCCTCGCCGCGCGCTGGGGCGGCGCGAGCATGAACGCCGTGGGAGCCGCGGCCTTGCTCGCGATCGGGCTCTCGGGAGCTTTTCTCGCCCGCTCCCCGCGTGAGACCATGCCCCCATGAGGATCACGCGCGTCTACACGAGGACCGGCGACGGAGGCGACACGCGCCTCGGCGGCGGCCAGAAGGTGCGCAAGGAGTCCCTGCGCATCGAAGCCTACGGCACGGTCGACGAGCTCTCGAGCTACCTCGGAGTCGCGGTCGCCGCCTGCGAGGACGCGGAGATCCGCTCGATCCTCGAGGAGACGCAGCACCGCCTCTTCGACGTGGGGGGCGACCTCTGCGTGCTCGATCGGGACAAGAAGAAGTTCGGCATGCCGACCTTCCCGAAGGACGAGGTCGACCTCCTCGAGCGCGTGATCGACAGGGCCACGGACGAGCTCGGCCCGCTCGAGGAGTTCATCATCCCCGGCGGGAGCGCGGCCTCGGCTCACCTGCACGTCGCTCGATGCATCTGCCGCCGCGCCGAGCGGATCGTCGTCGCTCTCTCGCGGAAAGAAGACGTCTCCGACCAGGTCGTTCCTTACCTGAACCGGCTCTCGGACGCGCTCTTCGTCCTCGCTCGCCTCGCGAACAAGCGCGCGGGGCGGCGCGACGTCTTCTGGAAGAGGAAGCACGGCCTCAAGAAGAAGAAGAAGAAGAAGACCTAGCGAGCGCATCGAAGAACGACTTTGAGCCCCAGGCGAGCGGCAGCGAGCCGCGGTGAAAATCACCGGCCTCGGCTTCCGCCCGAACCAATGCCACGCCTTCGGGCGTGGCGGACGAAGATGACTTCTTCTCTCCGCGAGAAGAATGGGATTGTTAGTAGTACAGAGGTCACGGAGGTCACAGAGACCGCGTTTTCTCCGTGTTCTCTGTGCACTCTGTGGCTGATTCCCTTTTCTCAAAGGCTGCCAGCGAGCTTTCCCGCCCCTCTCGTTCAGTCAGAGGCGCCGCGGGCTCACCTTGCCCGGAGCACCACGGAGGCGTCCGTCGCGCCGTCGGAGACGGTGATCTTCACTCCCACGCGCAGGTCGATCCGGGCGACGGCCGCATCGAGATCCGCCATGGAAGCGATCGCGTGGTCGTCGATCGCTCGCAGGACCTGTCCGGCCTGGATCCCCGCCTGAGCGGCGAGAGAGCCAGGAGCGACGTCGGTGATCACGACGCCCAAGACGCCTTCCGGCAAGCCGAAGCGCCGGACGAGCTCGGGCGAGAGCTCCTTCGCCGTGATCCCGACCGACGGGACCGGCTTCTCGGCGATCGTCACCGAGAGATCGACTTCCTTCCCGTCTCTCACGACGCGCAAGGGAACGACGCGGCCGACCGTGCAGGCCGCGGCGAGCAAGCGCAGGCGCGTCCCGTCGTCCACGGCCTTCCCGTCGAAGGCCGTGATCACGTCGCCCGCGCGCACGCCCGCGACGGCCGCGGGACCGCCCGCGATCACGCCCTTCACGAGCGCTCCCGGGCGCGAGGGGCGGTCGCCCGAGACGGCGGAGCGGTCGAGCTCGACGCCGAGCCACCCGCGCACGACGTGGCCCGAGGCGAGGATCCCTTCCATGATGGTCTTCGCCATGTTGATCGGGATCGTGAAGCCGACTCCCTGGTAGCCGCCCGAGCGGCTCGCGATCGCGGTGTTGATCCCGATCACCTGCCCGCGGATATCGACGAGAGGCCCGCCCGAGTTCCCCGGGTTGATGGCGGCGTCGGTCTGGATGAAGTCCTCGTAGTCCGCGATCCCGACGCGCGAGCGGCTCTTGGCGGAGATGATTCCCGCCGTGACGGTCTGGTCGAGCCCGAACGGGTTCCCGAAGGCGAGCGCCCAGTCGCCGACCTCGACGGCGTCCGAGTCCCCGAGAGTGACCGGCGTGTAGCCGTCTCCCTCGAGCTTGATCACGGCGACGTCCGTCGCGGTGTCCGCTCCGACGACGGTCGCGGCGACCTCGCGGCCGTCGGCGAGCTTGGCGACGAGCTTCCCTCCGCCTCCCGCGACGTGGTTGTTCGTGAGACAGGTCCCGTCGGCGCGCACGATGAAGCCCGTTCCCTGCGCGCGCTCCTTCATGGAGCGGCGCGGGACCTCGCGGTCGTTGAAGTAGCGCTCGAACATGTCCACGAGAGGGTCCGGCTCCTCCGAGACGACGCGCTCCCGCGTGAGGTGGACGACGCTCGGCCGCACGAGCTTCGCGACCTGCCGGAAGGCCGCCGAGGCGTCCTTCAAGTCCGAGAGCGTCGCCTTCAGGTTCTTCTCGACCTGCGAGCGATCGGGATCGGCGGCGACCGCTCCGTGGCGATGCTCGAGCAGGAGGATCGCGGCCGATGCTCCCAGGAAGCCGCAGAAGGTCGCGGCGACGAGAAGACGCCTCTCGCGCATGGAACCTCCCATGCCCCGGCGGGACCGTGCAGCCCGCGCCATTTGAATCCCTGGGATTGTAATGCGAGGTCGTCTCCGGGGAATGGCCAGGAAGAGGAAGCGGGAGCGACCCGGGGGCGGGCAAGGATCTCGTCGGGAACGCCTCCGAGTGGCGCGCTCGTCTCGAGCGCGGAGGGGACGGCGCCCGCAGCCGGCGGCGAAGCGATCTCCTTCGTGACCGTGTCAGCGCTCGAGGCCGGGCCGCCGCGCGTCGGAGCCACGGGAGCCTGGATCGGCGCCCCGCAGGCGGGGCACCTCCCGCGGCGACCCGCGTCTCCCTCGGAGAACGGGATCGCGCGGCCGCAGCGCGGGCACGGGAACGTCGCCATGACTGCTTTCCGGCCGCGCGTCGCGCCTCGTGCCGGGAGCCGGGCTCAGCTCTCGCCGCCCTCCTCGATCGGGCTTCCTTCGATGACGGCGTAAGCCGCGGCGAGGAGAGCCGTGCCCAGGAAGATCGCGAGCGCTCCTCCGATCGCGGCGCTCAGGGCGAGGAGGACGAAGGCCACGTCTTGCCCGAAGGTCTTCTCGACGAGGTCCCGCGCGAAGGGAGTCGGGCTCGCCGCCGCGGCGATCCCGAGAGGGAGGCCGCAGGCGAAGACGAGCACGACCATGCGGCCTCGCGTGAGCTCGGCGATCTCGTTGAGCGCGATCGAGCGGTCCAGGGGATCGTCCGTGGTCGAGGCTCTCATGACGGCGTCGAAGACGATGTAGCGGAAGATGCTGTCGGCCGTGAAGAGCGTGAGCGGCACCGACACGACGAAGCTGAGCGAGCCCATGAGATAGAACGTGCTCGCGTCGACGAGAGCGACGCACGCCGCCAGGAACATGGCCGCCAGGGCGTTCACGAAGATCATGGGGACGCAGAAGATCGCTCGCTCGAGCGCTCCCCCCAGCGTGAGCCGCTCGCCTCGGACGAGGTGAGCGAAGACGACGAGCGGGCCGGCGACGAGCAAGGGCGGAATGAAGATCACGAGAGGCGCGGCGATGAGCCCGAGCGCCGCGATGGCGAGCGTCGCGGTCGCCGTCAGGAACGCGGTAAGGAACCAGAGAGCGAGCATCGTGAGCGCAGCGTTGAAGAAGCCTTCTCTCAGAAGAGCGATCGTGACGTCGATCAGCGCTCTCATGTCGTGGAGAGAGCCCGCGACGTAACCGCGAGGGCGCGGCTCCTCGGGGCGATAGATCGTGACGCGTCGCTCGATCGAGGCGGTCTCGCTCAGCGGGCTTCCTCGTCGAGAAGGTATTCGGTCTCCGTGTCTCCGACGACGGCGGGAACAGGGCTCACGTCTTCTCTCACGAAATCGACGGCTCCATCCGTCGGGCTCCCGAGGATCACGGCGTAGGCCGCGGCGAGCATGGCGGAGCCCAGGAAGAGCGCCACGATCACTCCCAGGATCGTGACGCAGACAAGCAACGCGACCTCTCCCTCGGGTCCTATGAGTTTTTCGATGAGCTCTCGTGCAACGGGAGTCGCGCCCCCCGCCGAGAGTGCGACGATGCCCACGGGAACTCCGAGCGCGGCGAGGAACACGAACGTTCGACCCCGAGTGCGTGCGTCGAGCGAATCGAGAGCGGCGCGCTTCTCCGCTTCGTCCGAGATCACGGCCCGGATGAGCGTGTCGAGCGGGAACGTGCGGATCACTTCTCCACCGATGACGACCGCGATCCGCCCGATCACAAGGGCGATCAGGGCCGCCATGAGCACGTCGGTCAGGAAGAAGAGACTGATCGCGCCGGCGACCCCGACTCCCATCGCTCCAAGGAGCAAGCAGAACGCGAGCCCGTTCGGCAAGAGGTCGATCGTCCCTCTCGCCGCAGACCTGAGCGCAGCACGGAGCGTGACCCGCTCACCCATCGCGAGGCGCCCGAAGACGACGAGCGGGCCTGAGCAGAGAAGCGCGGGAATGCCGAGGGCCACGCAAGGACTCAGGCCGAGCATCAGTCCCGACAATGCGTCTTCGTGCACTCGGCTCAGGAGCACACCGAGCAAGACGACGACGGCGCTCACGGTCGAGAACAACAACTCCACGAGGATCGCCGTCACGAGCCCTTCTCGCAGGAGAACGACCGTCGTCTCGATGAGACCTCTCAGGTCATGGAGAGAGCCGGCGACGAAGCCGCGAGGGCGCGGCTCGTCGGGGCGATAGATCGAGCGCGTGCGCGCGGTCTCGGCGGCCTCGCCCAGCGTTCTCTCCCGGAGGAGAACGTACTCGCCCGCTCGCCGTTCGACGAGAGCCGGAGCCGGCTCTCATCGTTTCTTCTTCGCGATGTGGATCGCGTGGCCGAGCGCGTCCTCCGTCGCCTCGAGGAGGGCCTCCGGGAAAGTCGGGTGAGCGTGGACGGTCAGCGCGAGGTCCTCCGCGAGAGCGCCCATCTCGATCGCGAGAGCGGCCTCGGCGATCAGGTCGGACGCGCGAGGCCCGACGATCCCGACTCCCAGGAGGAGGCCGGAGGCCTTGTCGGCGACGACCTTCACGAGACCGTCCGTCTGGTCCTGCGCGATCGCTCGCCCGAGGACGGAGAAGGGGAAGGTGCCTATGCTCAGCTCCCTTCCCTTCTCCTTGGCCTGAGCTTCCGTCATGCCGACCGTCCCGATCTCGGGGTCGCAGAAGATCGCGGCGGGCATGGCCTGGACGTCGAAGGCGCTCGGCTCTCCCGCGATCACCTCGGCGGCGACCATGGCTTGCTTGGACGCACGGTGAGCAAGGTAAGGCGCTCCGGTGAGGTCGCCGATCGCGTAGATCGAGGGCACGTTCGTCCGGCAGCGTTGATCGACGATCACGTGGCCTCGCTTGTCGAGAGCGACTCCGGCGTCGGCGAGCCCGAGGTCCTCGGAGTTCGGCCGGAAGCCGATCGCGACGAGGACGCGGTCGCAGACGATCTCCTTCGGGCCTTCTTTCCCGTCGACCTTGAGGCGAGCTTCCGCGCCCTTCTCCTCGTAACCGGCCGCCTTCGTCTCGAGGAGGATCGCGACGCCCTTCCGCTCCTTGAGCGCGCGCCGGACGGGGCGCACGAGGTCGGGGTCCGTTCCCGGGAGGAGGTCCGGGAGCATCTCGACGATCGTGAGCTCCTCCGTCCCGAGCTTAAGGAAAGCGCACCCGAGCTCGAGCCCGATCACGCCTCCGCCTATGATCGCGAGGCGCCTCGGGATCTCGTCGAGGTCGAGCGCTTCCTTCGAGGTCCAGATCCGCTGTCCTTTGAGGAACGGCAGCTCGATCGGCCGAGCTCCCGTCGCGAGGATCACGTTCTTCGCGTCGATTTCGTTGTCATCTGGGGAGGCGATGCCGGCCCCCCCAGACCCCCCCCGGGTGCCCGAGCCCGGGGGCGGCTCCACGTGAACTCGCGTGGGCCCGAGGAGGCGCGCGGTCCCTCTCACGACCTCGATCCCGTTCGCCTTCATGAGGGTCGAGATCCCGCCCGTGAGCTTGGAGACGATCCCTTGCTTCCAGGCCTTGAGCTTCGCGAGGTCGAGGGGCGCCATGCCTCCCGTGCCGATCCCGTAAGCCGCCGCTCGCGCGATCTCGGAGCGCAGCTCGCCCGCGTGGATCACGGCCTTCGACGGGATGCAGCCCCAGTTCAGGCAGACACCTCCGAGCGTCGGCCAGCGCTCGACGATCGCGGTCTTCTTCCCGAGCTGCGCGAGCCGGATCGCCGCGACGTATCCGCCGGGGCCGGCTCCGATGACGACGGCGTCGAACGAACGGGGCATGGTTTCCTCTGAATGATGGGAGTGAACGACGGGAGAGAGACGGAGGCCGGGGAGGATACTGAAAGTCGAGGCAACGGGGGAGACGAGGGTGCCGGATCTCGAGTGGCTAGCCTCAGGGCAAGAGGCAGCTTGGCCCGCACCAACCGGAGCGAGCCTTTCCGGTTCTCATCGACTTCCCGTAATCACGGAAAGGTCGCGCGAGGAAAAGAGATCCCCCAGGAAGGCCCCCGTCCGCGTGTCCGTCGCGCGCGCGGACTCGACCGAAGGAGCGCTCCCTTGCGTCTTGCCCCTCTCGTCGTCCTCGCCTTGCTCCCGCTCGCGTTCGTCCAGGCAGTGCACGCCGGAGCTACTCCCGAGCAGGCCATGGTAGGCGCGCCGATGGACGCCGTGATCCGGAGGTTCGACCACGCCGACGTCCTGGTGGCCGTCGTGACGAGCGCCACCGAGCACGCGACGAACGCGAATCCCCCGCACGTCGGCCTTCGCGTGGTGACGGTCCTCGCGGGCGCCCCTCGCCCGAAGGACATCGAGGCCGTCTGGGACTCGATCGGGCACGGCGTCGACTGGTCCGGCTCGGGCGCCGAGGCCGCGATCGAGAAGTGGAAGACGGGCGCCTGCCCTGGCCCGGCCGTCGGAGCCAAGCTGATCCTCGTCGGGGGAGGCTCGCCGCTCTTCCGCGCGAACCCGGTCGGCCGCTTCCCCTGGACGGAGGAGAAGCAGAAGGAGGCCGTCCACTCCATCGAGGAGAGGGCTCGCGACCGAGCGGCCTGGGACAAGGCCATCAAGGAAAAGAAGGCCGCTCACGCCTCGAAGCTCGAGGCCTGGCGTCGCGGCGCCACCGCGGAAGCCATAGCCAAGGCGGCCCGCGAGGCCGACTTCGTCGGGATCGCCAAGGTCTGCTCGGGCCCTGGCAGCGACACCGCCGGCTTCCAGATCGAGAAGATCCTGAGGGGTGAGAAGCGGCACGCCTACCGAGACGGCGACTACTTCGCGACCGTTCCCGTCACGAAGGACGAGGTCGAGGTCCTCTCCCAGGACGGGACCGAGTACCTCGTGTTCCTCTCGGAGCACGGCATGGACGTGGGACCGTCCGCGTGCACTTACGTCCGCGTGGGCCTGGGAGTCGCCGTCGCGGATGCCGCCGCGCGGAAGGCAGCCGACGGAGCGCTCGCGGCCGCTCCCGCGAAGGAGGCCCGACCCCTGCTCCTCCTCTCGCTCAACGTCTATGACTGGTCGATCCCCGCCGCCAGCGCCCACAAGGAGAACACCGAGAACCGGAAGCGCCTCGTGGACGCCTTCACGGCCGCCGCCAGGGGCCGGTGCAACGTGGCGACCGCGACGCTCCTGACCACGTTCACGCCGACGAAGTGGGCAGGCGACAAGCTGACCGAGATCGTCCCGGGAGCGAAGCTCGCCTTGCATGTGTCTCTCGACCGCAAGTGCGGCCGCCTGGCAACGGGCCTCCGCCTGGGCCCGACCGAGGAGGTCTTCAAGGGAGAAACCCTGCCGGCCTCCGGCGACGAGCTCTCGAAGCGAGCCTGCGAGCTCGTCGACAGGTTCTTCCCCGCGAGCGGCAAGACGGACGACAAGTAGCGGCCGATCTCCGCGGGACGAGCCAGATCGGACCGGCTAAGCTCTCATCGTGAAGCTCGAGCCCCGCGTGGACTCGACCGTGAGGTGCGCTCTCCTAGACCGCGGCCCACATGTACCAGAACCAACCCGCGAGGAAGGCGAAGGCGAGCCCGAAGATCACGATGAGGGCGACGGGTCTCCACCTGGGAGGAGTCCGGTCTCTCCCGGGAGAACGGGGCCGTCGGTGACGCGGTCGTAGTCGTCGGTCAAGTAGTCGGGGATATCGAGCTGCCCGTCGTGCGGCAACCAGGGATTCGCGTCCCAGCCCGTCTGCTCGTCCACGCCGCACTCGGGGCAAGCGTGAGCGTCCCGGGGCACGGAAGCGCCGCACCGAGCGCACTCGTCGGGCGGCTCGGGTCCGCGGCGGCGAGCCATCTAGGCGAGCTCGCTCGCGCGCCAGAGATACCAGCTCGCGACGGTCCTGAAAGGCCGCCAGCGTTCGCCCCTCGCGAGGACCTCCTTGGGAGTCGGAAGGTCTCTCTTGCCGAAGGCTCGCGCGAAGCCTTTGCGGACGCCGTAGTCGCTCGCGGGAAGGATGTCCGGGCGCCCGAGCCGGAAGATGAGGAGCATCTCGACGGTCCAAGGACCGATCCCGCGGATCTGGGTGAGCCGCTCGATGATCGCGGCGTCCTCGAGCGCCGTGAGCGCCGCGAGCGAGGGGACGACGCCGTCCTTCGTCTTCGCGGCGAGGTCCTTGATCGCCGCGACCTTCGCCCGCGAGAGGCCGGCTCCTCGCAGGGTCTCGTCCTCCGACCCGAGGATATCGTCGGGAGAAGGAAAGCGCTTCGCGGGGAAGATCGCGAGGACGCGCGAGAGGATCGTCGCCGCGGCCTTCCCCGTGAGCTGCTGGTAGACGATCGCTTCGGTGAGCGACTCGAAGGGGCTGTGCATGTCCTCGAGCTTCAGGCGAAACGGCCCGATCCGCTCGATCATGCGACCGAGACGCGCGTCGGCCTCTCGAAGCTTCGCGAGAGCGGCCCGGGCGTTCATGCCAGGCCCGCCTCCCGAGAAGAGCGCGCGCTCGCGACGAGCGTCTTCCCGCGACTTCACGACGAGGAGAGTCTCACGCCCTCGGCCGCGAGGAGCGCCTTCTTGGTCTCCCAGCCGCCGTACGCGGAGAACCCGCCCGGCTTCTGGCCCGCGGCGAGGACCCGGTGGCAAGGGACGACGATCGGGAAGGGGTTCCTCGCGAGAGCTTGCCCGACCGCTCGCGCCGCGCGGGGCGCCCCGAGCTTCGCGGCGATCTCTCCGTAGGTGAGCGTCTTCCCCGGCTCGATCTTCTGCGCGACCTCGTAGACGCGGCGGTGAAACGCGGCGAGCCCGCTCGTGTCGAGGCGGATCGAGCTCAGGTCCTCGCGCTTCCCCGAGAGCTGCCGCGCGATCTTCGCGATCGCGGCGCGCAGCCACGCGGGCGGATCCTCGCGCGTCGCGCTCGCCCGCTCGCCCGCGAGGAGGCGCTTCTCGGTCGCGGCCTCGCTCGCCTCGGGGAGCTGGATCCAGGTGATCCCGCGCTCGTTCCACGCGACGCCGCACTTCCCGCGCGCCGTGTCGAAGAGCGTGTAAGAGGGGGCGGGGGCGACGAAAGTCGCTCCACGCAGAGTCCGAGTCTCCGTCGCCGTGGTCATTCTTCTCTCGCTTTCCTGGGAGAACGGGAAACTACCACGCGCCCGCGACAACGCCGCGCCCGGCGGAGAGCCTGTCCCGAGCGCGCGCCCGCGGCTATCCTCCGCCCGGAGGTCTTCCATGCGCCCGCTCGCCCCGGCCCTCGGCGTCCTTCTCCTCCTCTCGTTGATCGCCCAGGCGCAAGACACGCCCAAGGAGGCGCGCTCGACGTACCACGACACGCTCTACAAGTTCGCGCTCGACTCGCCTCGCTTCGAGAAGTGCAAGAAGGCCGACACGACGCACGTCCTCTCGTTCCTGGGATCGCGGAAGAAGGGCTTCCAGAACAACGTCAACCTGATGCTCCAGCCGCCGATGAAGCGGAAGGAGTACGCGACGCTGACGACCGGCCAGCTCGGCGCGGCGGGCTTGACCGTGAGCTCGTCCGTGGACAAGACCGTCTCGGGCCGCGACGCCTCTCTCTGGGACTACGAGGGGACCGTGAGCGGACACGAGCTCCGCTTCCTCGCGCTGGCCGTCTTCGACGACGAGCACGTCTTCCTCCTCACCTGCACCTGCGAGAAGGACGACTTCGAGGACTGCGAGAAGGGCTTCCGCGCGTGCCTCGACAGCTTCAAGTTCGACGACGAGAAGTTCTGATCCTTCGACTCCGGCCGCGCCTCGCGCGGCCTACGCTCGGGACGATCGGTGGGAAATGTGCCGGTCGAACCAGAGCGAGAGCATGAGCAGGGCGAAGACGTGGAAGCCCACGTTGGCGCGCTCTTCCAGGTGAGATGAGACGACGGCCGAGACGGCCGCGGGATCGAGGCCGAGCCGCTCGAGGCGCTCGCGCGAGAGCGCTTCCTGGACGATCTCGCGCAGCGGCCCGCGGATCCAGGCGTGCACGGGGATCGAGAAGCCCTGCTTCCTCCGCATGAGGACCCGCGTCGGCAGGACCTCGGCGAAGGCGTGCTTGAGGAGGAATTTCTTCCTGAGGCCGCGCAGCTTGAGCTCCTGCGGGAGCCGGAGCGCGAACTCGACGATCCTGTGGTCGAGGAGAGGCGGCCTCGCCTCGAGCGAGGCGGCCATGGTCATGCGGTCGACCTTCGTCAGGATGTTGTCGGGCAAGTAAGACCGTATGTCGATCGCCTGGAGCTTCCCGAGGGCGTCCTGCCCCGGAGGAGCGAGCGCGACGATCGCGTCGCGCGTGTCGAGCCCTCGCGTGCGCTCGCGGAGCGTCTCCGAGTAGAGAGCGCGCTTCTCGTCCTCGAAGAAGAAGCCGGTGAAGCCGAAGTGAGCCCGCGCGAAGTCGCCCTCGGCCGCTCGCACGAAGCGGCGGGCCCTCTCCTCGAAGCCGAGCTTCGCGGAGGAGAGCGGGAGGACGCTCACGAGAGGCCGCACGAGGCCGGCTCTCAGGAAGCGAGGGATCCTCCGGTAAGCTCGCGCGAGCTTTCCGGCCAGGTAGCTCTCGTAGCCGCCGAAGAGCTCGTCTCCCCCGTCTCCCGAGAGGACGACCGTCACGCGCTTCCTCGCGTGTCGTGCGAGGTGGAGCACGGGGAGGAGCGAGGTGTCGGCGATCGGGTCGTTCGCGTGCCGGACGATCGTCTCGAGGAAGGCTCGCGGGTCGAGGGCGCTCGCGTCGAGGAGAGCGGCGTCGAGCTCCGAGCCGTTCTCCCTCGCGACGAGCTCGGCGAAGGGAAGCTCGCTGTGGGTCTTCTCCCGGAAACCGAGCGCGAACGCCAGGGGCGAGCGCCCGAGGGCGGCCTTCGCCGCGACGAGGACGGTCGAGCTGTCGATCCCTCCCGAGAGGAAGACGCCGAGAGGGACGTCGGAGACGAGCTGCTCCCGCACGGCCTGGTAGACGAGCTCTCTCAGCTCGAGCGAGCGCGCTTCCACGTCGGGCGAGAGGTCCGGCTTCTCCGGGAGGTCCCAGTAGCGGCAGGTCTCGGGCTTCTTCCCTTGCTCGAAGGCCAGCGTCGTCCCCGGGAGGAGCTTCGAGATCCCGTCCACGAGAGTCAGCTCGCGGGGCGCGTATCCGAGCGAGAGGTAATGGTGGAGGCCCTCCGTCGAGAGAGCGCGCTCGCCGCTCGACCCGGCGAGAACGGTCGCGAGCTCGGAGCCGAAGACGAGCCTCTCGCCCTCGTGCTTCCAGAAGAGCGGCTTGATCCCGAGCCGGTCGCGCGCGAGGAGGAGTCGCCGGCGCTTCCGGTCGTGGACCGCGAGCGCGAACATGCCCCGGAGGCGCGGGATCGCGGCGTCCTGGTGCTCCTCGTAGAGGTGCGCGACGACCTCGGTGTCGCTCCGTGTGCGAAAGACGTGGCCCTTCGACCGGAGCTCTTCTCTGAGCTCCTGGAAGTTCCAGATCTCGCCGTTGAGAGCGACCGTGACGCTCGCGTCCTCGCCCGAGATCGGCTGGTGGCCTCCCTGCACGTCGATCACCGAGAGGCGGCGCGCTCCGAGAGCGACGCCCGAGTCCACCTCGAGGCCCTCGTCGTCGGGGCCTCGGTGGTGCAGGGTCGCGAGCATCGCCCGCGTGGAGCGCGCGGCGCTCTCCTCGTCCCCTCGTGGGCCGGCGACGCCGCAGATCCCGCACACTTACTTGAGCTCGAAGCGGAGGAAGGCGCCGCCGGTTGTCGCGAGGAAGAACGAGCGCCCATCGCCCGCGAACGCGGCCGCGAGCGCGACGGTTTCTCCCTGGGAGAGCCGGACGACATCCGTCTGTTCGAGAGAGTCGACGTTCCAGAGGCGGACGGCGCCGTCCGATCCGCACGAGAGACCGGTGCTCCCGTCGGGCGAGAACGCGACCGCCCCGACCGTCCCCTTCTTGTGCCCTCCGTCGAGGAGCCGCATGCAGCTCTCTCCCCGGAAGCCGTTCACGAGGAGACGGACGTGCTCGTCGGTGCAGCCCACGAGCGCTCGCTTGCCGTCGGGAGAGATCGCGAGCGAGAGCACCGGCGCGTTGCAGTTGATCCTGTTCAGCTCGACGCCCGTCTCGAGGTCCCAGAGGGCGACGCCCATGCCCTTGCTTCCCGTGAGCGCGCGCTTTCCGTCCGGCAGGAAGGCGACGGTCGTGACGGCGTCCGAGTGAGCGACGGCCGACCAGAGCTTCTTCGCCCCTTCGAGATCCCAGAGGGACGCCGTCTTGTCGGCGCCCCCCGTGAGCGCCCGCAGGCCGTCGGGCGAGAAGACGGCGCACTCGACCGAGCCCTGACCGTGGAGGTCGCGGACGCGCGACGGGGAACGGCGGTCCTCGACGTTCCACAGGGCGAGCTCACCGGACGG
>JACQDU010000289.1 GCA_016200955.1 bacterium | reverse complement strand
GTCACGGCGCCCACGCCAGCGCCGACGCGATCGTGGCAGCGAATTGATAGCCAACTTGATGGACCAACCGCGAGCACTCATGAATGATGCGGGCTAGAATCGAGGGGCGCCTGTCGGAGGAGGAAAGCATGAGAAGGTCGACTCTCGTGGCCGCTGCCCTCGCCATGGCTTCTCTCGCGTCGCCCCGGGCCTCCCGCGCGGACGAGGTCCGCGACGTGTCGGGCCGCTCGGAGGAGCAGGTCGTCTCGATCTCGCAGGAGAAGGGCCTCACGGTCGTGAAGACCGGGAGCGGACGGACGATCCCCCTCGACAAGGTCAAGGAGATCTCCTTCGACGATGCCGCCCCAGGCGAGCGCGGGTCCTCGACGATCGTCCTCGCGAACGGCGACGTCCTGCGAGGCGAGATCGGAGCCGGCACCGAGAGCGCTGTCGAGATCGACACGCCGTCTCTCGGGAAGGTGAAGGTCGACCTCGACGTGATCGCCGCCGTCTTCCACGACGTCGCGGCCGAGAAGGAGCACAAGCTCGTGCTCAAGCACCTGGGCAAGCTCGGCGGGGCTCCCGGAGGCGAGCGCTTCGCGCTGAAGCCGAACAAGGACCTCCTCCTCCTCAAGAGCGCCGACGCGAAGACCGCCGGAAGCGTCAGGACGATCTCGAGAAAGGGCGTCGTCTTCCCTCCCACGTTCGAGAAGACGCCCGTTCCGCTGTCTCAGGTCGAGGCGGTGATCTTCACCGGCCAGGCCCAGAAGATGCTCGACGAGAAGCTCCCCGCGCCGGCGGCGGGCAAGACGATCGTCCGCCTCCGATGCGCCGATGGGTCCGTCGTGACCGGGACCGTCTCGAAGCTCGTGAACGGGAAGCTCGAGCTGCACCACGCCCTCGGGGAGCTCACGCTCCCGACGTCCGAGCGGAAGGAAGTTCCGGGTCAGCTCCTCACGCTTCTGGTCGAGAACGGGGCGTTCACGTACCTGTCGGACCTCGTGCCGACGAAGGTCGCCGAGAGCTTCCCCGAGGGTTTCGACCGCGACGCCCAGATCTTCGGCTGGAAGCGCGACGCCGAGGTCGTCTCGGGCGAGCCCCTCTCGCTCGGCCGCCGCACCTTCGAGAAAGGGCTCGGCGTCCACACGCAGTGCTCGCTCACGTACGACCTCCGAGGCGCCTGGAGCAAGCTGCGCGTCACGGTCGGCGTGGACGACCAGGCCTCACGCGCCGCGAGCGCGCACGCCGCCTCCGTCGTCTTCCGTGTCCTCGTCGACGGGAAGCCCGCGAAGGAGATCGCAGCCGGCCTCACGAAGCGCACGGGCGAGGCTCCGACGGACCTCGAGATCAAGGTCGAAGGCGCGAAGTCCCTCGAGCTCGTCGTGGACTACGCGGACTCGCTTCACATCCTCGGCCGCGCCGACTGGGCCGACGCTCACCTCGTGAAGTGAAGCGAGCGACGCGACCACGACGACACCGAGACGCGAATCGAGACGAGAGGCGCGACCGCTCGACTCCGTGTCTTCGTGTCTTCGTGGTTACAAGTCTTAGAGGGAGATCTAGACGGCGATCGCGTTGACCGGGGGAGCGGCCCTGAGCACGAAGACGGCGACCTCGGTGGGAGCCGCGATCCGGATCGGCACCGAGTGGCCGAGTCCCTTGTTCACGTAGAGGACCTGGCCGCCCACGCGGTAGAAGCCGCTCATGTAGTGCCGGCCCATGTTGCGGAAAATCCGGGACGTGATCCCGGGGACGTTGACCTGGCCGCCATGAGTGTGGCCCGAAAGGACGAGGGCGCCGCCGCGGGAGCCGATCTCGTCGGCGACCTCGGCAATGTGGGAGAGGACGAGCCTCGTGCCGCCGTCGGGAACGCGCGAGAAGGCGAGCTCGGGGTCGTCGTGCCGCGTCAGGCGGTCATCGATGCCGATCACGTGGAAGGGGCTCCCGCGGAGATCGATCGTCCGGTGCTCGTTCGTGAGCACGTCGATCCCCGCGAGGTGAAGCGCGGCGACGACGCCCTCGGCGTCGAGCCAGTGGTCGTGGTTCCCGCGCGTCGCGAAGACGGGGCAACAGAACCCGCGCAGGGCTTCCGCGAGAAGGGGCAGCGCGCGGTGAGAGTAGCGGACGTAGTCTCCCGTGAGGCAGACGAGGTCGGGCTTGAGCCGGTTCAGGATCTCGACCGCCTTCCTCACCCGGCGCGTCGTACGCTCGCCCTTCCCGACGTGGAGGTCGGTGACGTGAGCGATCGTGATCCCGTCGTGCGCCGCGTCGACGCGGGACGAGACGACCTCGAAGCGCCGGACGGTCGGGCTGCGCGCGAGGAGGGCCTCGAGGACCCCGCCGCGGTGCTCGATGGCGCCGGGCTCGCCTCTCGAATGGTCTTCCTCTATGTGCACGCGCCTCGATGAGACTCTCTTCATCTGCCCGCGCCTCCTGATTTCCCGACCCTACTCTGGCCACGCATCGAAGGAAGGGCAACCCCCAGGAACCGTGGCGGACCGTGCAAGGGCGAGCCATGCTTTCCGTGCACGAGCGACCCGGATGGCCCGCGAGAAGACGGAAAAGGAGAAGGACGAGAGGGAAGACGAGACCGTCACCTACGTCGTCGTGCCCCTCCGGGGAGCGCGGCTCCTCTGCCTCGTCGCGGGAGTCGCTCTCGTCGTCCAGCACGCGCTCACCGGCCTCCTCTCGGCGCCTTTCTTCGGCGGCGACGCGTTCGTCTGGGGAAACGTCCTCGGAGCCTTCGTCGTATCCCTGGGAGTCGGGACCGGCTTCGGCGACCGTCTGGGCGCTCTCGCGGGCAAGGCGTCTCACCGGCCGTGGCGCCTCCTCGCTCTCGGAGGAGGGCTCGTCTACCTCGCGACCTGGGCGCTCCCCCTGGTCGCGCGAGGAGTCCTCGACCGCGACCCCGACTCCCCTCTGGCGGCGGCCATGACCTTCGCCGTGATCCTCGCTCTCCCGGGAAGCGTCCTCGCGTCGATCGTCCCATGCGTGATCGGCGAGCTCGGGCAAGACGGGCCGGGCGATCGGCTCAGGATCGCCCGGATCGCTCTCCGCCGCTTCGCCCTCGCCATGCTCGGAGGGCTGGGAGGGCTCGCTCTCGCGTCGTTCGTGCTCCGGAACGCGGCCGACCTGCGCGTGCATCTCTGGCTCTACGGCCTCGGAGCCTCGCTCGTCGCCTTCGCCCTCGTCGGTCTCGGCCTCTACGGGAGGGCCGCGGGCTGCGCCGCTCTCCTGCTCCTCGGAAGTCTCTCCTTCTTCGAGCCGAGCGAGATCCAGACCTCCGAGTTCCGCGCGGCGCTCACCGACGTCCTCGCGCTCCGCGGCCCCGGGATCTACTACGCGAACCGGGCGGAGCCTCACGTGATCTCGGGCACCGAGCTCGAGCGCAAGCTCGACATCGCCAAGGCGAAGCTCAAGGGCAACGACAAGAAGATCGCCGTCCTCCTCGTGGTCGAGACCTTGAAGACCATGGGCCCGCTCAACCTCTCGGGGCAGGGCCTCAAGTCTCTCCTCGACATCTACCTGCCGCAGCAGTCGAAGCCGCTCATCCTCCCCTTCGTGGACCGCATCGAGTCCGTCCAGAGCGACGGCCGCCGCATGCGATTCCGCATCGTCCGCGGCCTCGACCACTGCGCCCACTTCAAGATGCCCAAGGGCCCGGCCGCGCCCGGAGAGTTCCACGAGTTCACGATCACCGACGACTTCGAGCTCAACGTCGTCGTCGAGGGGAAAGAGGAGAACATCACCCGCCTCGACATCGGCCCTCGCCACGTCGAGCCCGGGATCGTGAACGACACGATCAAGACTCCCTTCATCTGCAACAACGTCGCCCTCGGCTTCGTGGACGCCTGCCTCCTCTCGCTCGTCGTCGAGAACGGCCAGGACCAGGTCATCCTTCGCGTGCAGGCGCAGGCATCCGTGGGGAAGATCCAGACGCAGGTGCTGCAGGTGATCGAGAAAGGCGCGGTCCGCTGATCCGCAACGCGTCGATCGTCTGATCGAGCATGGATCATTGGAGATTGATGACAACGGACGGCTCGCGAGACGGCCATCGGACGGAACGATCTTCAATGCTCGATGATCAATCCGACGGTCGGCCGATGACTCGCCCTCGAAAGGAAGCTCCGCGAGGCTACCCAGCCAGCAGTTTCTTCTTCGCGGCCTCGAATTCCTCCGCCGTGAGAGCGCCGGCCTGGTGGAGCTTCGCGAGGCGCTCGAGCGTCTCGACGAGGTCGGGCTTGTCTTCCTTCTTCTCGATCACGACGATCGGCTTCGCCGCCTCGACGGGAAGAGCGCTCGCGGGAGCGACGCCGGAGGGAGGAGTGAGCGGGCCGATCGTCTTCGCGGCGGGAGCGACCTCGGGCTCGTGAGCAGGCTCGGACTTCCTGGGAGCGACGCCGAGGTCGAGCTTCTTTCCGGGAGCGGCGGGCTTCTCTTCCTCGGGCTCCTCGGCCGGCTTCTCGTTCGGACGGCGGACATGTCTCTCCTGGATGCGGATCTTGGGCGATGAGTCGCCCGACGTTCCCTGGCTCGGAGTCACGCGAGTGACGGTCGGCGAGTCGGTCGAGCGCGAGGGCTTGTGGCCCGACTCGCGCTCGTGGACGCGTCGCTTGAGCTCCTCGTGCGCCCGGTTGATCTCCTCGCGCCCGATCGCCGCGCCCTCGGCCTTGCCGCGAGAAAGCTCGCGGGAGAACAGATCCTTGATCTCGTCGGCGGTCGGGATCTGGCCGGTCCTCAGGCCGTCGAAGTAAGCGTCGACGGCGCACCCGATCGCCCACGTCGCGCCGTAGACGACCGGCACGAAGACGAACTGGCCGAGGATCGGGATCAGCTTCACGAAGGACGCGAGCGCGCCCCCGACCATGGAGAGGCCGACGGCGCTCACGACTTCTCTCAGGACCTCGAGCGCGCCCTCGTTCGTGACCTCGAAGCCCTTCGCTCGCCCGATGTGGAACGTCATCTTCGTGTGGAGCGGCGCCAGGATGATGATGTCGGTGAGCGGGAGAGGGTTCACGACGGCGACCACCGCGCAGACGAGGCCGGTCTGCTGGATCACCTTCCTCACGTTGTCTTGCTCGGAGAGGTTCGGGTCGATCTCGAACGAGAGAACGCTCGCGAAGCTGTCGGCGACGTACTGGAGGTGCTGGCGGACCCGGTTACCGATCTCGCTCATGGACCGAGTGTCTCCCGGGTCTGCACGCTCGTCAACGTGTAGCACCGATGGGCGCTACGCGCGCGCCCCC
>JACQDU010000295.1 GCA_016200955.1 bacterium | reverse complement strand
GCCGCGCCCGCGCTGCCGTTCGGCTTCTCGGCGAGCGCCGCGGCCGACTTCGCCGACTGGATCTTCCGCGCGAGGATCTCCTTCTTGAAGGGCTTCGTCACGTAGCTCGTCGCGCCGGCGGAGAAGGCGGTCGCGATCTTGTCCTGCTCGCCCTCGCTCGACACGACGATCACCGGGAGGTGGCGGCCCTTCTCGAGCTTCCGGAGCTCGCGGATGAACGAGACCCCGTCCATGACGGGCATGTTCCAGTCCGTGAGCACGAGGTCGGTCTTGAAGGCGAGCTCGCGCAGCTTCTCGAGGGCCTCGACGCCGTTCTTCGCCTCGATCACGTCCGTGATCGAGAGCTCCTGCAAGACCCTGAGCTGGATCTTGCGGGAGAGAACGGAGTCATCGACGAGGAGGACCCTCAAGCTGAGTCTCCGTGCACGGGCCGCGGGCTCGGGATTCTAGCAACCCCCCGTTTCCCAGGGAAGGCGGACGCCCCGGTCTTCCGCGGGAGCGGCCTGGCGCTGCGCGTCGAAAAGCCGGCGCCCTCGCGTTACATTGGGACCGTGCAGGAAGAAAAGGGCGCGAGCGCTCCTCTCGGGAAAGGCGTCCGCGCGGGCGCGCGGATCGGTCCCGCCGAGCGCGTCGCTCTCGCGAACGACTTCGAGCGGATCTACCGCGAGGGCCGCCGCGCCGGCGACGGCGTCCTCCTCGTGGTCGTCGCGAGGAACGGTCTGGGCCACCCGAGGCTCGCCGTCGCCGTTGGGAAGAAGGCCGGGGGCAAGGCCCACGACCGGAATCGCCTGCGCCGCCTCTACCGGGAGGCCTTCCGCCTCGAGAAAGCGGCGCTCCCCGCGGTCGACATGATCGTCTCCCCTGCTCGCGGCCAGGGCGGCGCCCCGAAGAAGCCGGGGAAGCAAGCGCCGGGCGAGACGAGGGCGCGGCGTCGCGCCGGCCCCGACCTCGCCCACGTCCGAAAGAGCCTCATCGCGCTCGTCGCAAAGACCGCGGCTCAGCTCGCCCGCACGCCGAACTCCCGGGAGCCGCCGTCGTGACCCCGGACACGCACGTCGAGAGAGCTACGGTCGGGAGCCGCGACGATCCTCGCGTCGAGGCGCCCGCGTCGCGCTCCGGAGCTCCGCCCGCAGCGCGCACGAGCGTGCCAACGTCGCCGCCGGGCGGCGCTCTCCTCGCCGTCGTGGACGTCCTCGCGGTGGCGACGCTCGTGTTCCTCGGAGCCTGCGTCGGGAGCTTCCTCGAGCTCGTGAGCCTGACTTCCTCTCGGGGAAGGCTCGCGGTGCTGACCGGGTTCGCTCTGCTCGGGCCGCTCGGGGTCGGGATCGAGCGCGGGCGCAGCGAGAGGCCGCGAGCCTCTCTCGCGCTCGCGGTCTCGCTCGCCGCGGCGCTCGCGACGTTCCTGTTCCTGCCCGAGAACGCGCTCGTCCCGAGCCTGCTGGGCTGGAAGCCGTTCTCGCTCGACGCTCTCGTGCAGCTCCCGGCGCGCGCGTTCGGGACGACGGTCGAGGTCCAGGGCGCGAAGCTCCCGGCGTCGCCGCTCGCGGCGATCGTCCTCGGAGCGGGCGTTCCGCTCGTCTTCCTGGGAACGCGGCTCTCGAGGAGAGACGACGCGTGGCGAGCCGCGGCGCGAGACGGCCCGCCCGACGCGACGCCCGAGCTCGCGCGGAAGATCGCGGGAGCGAGCCTGCCGCTCCCGGTCCGCGCGCTCCTCCTTCCCGTGAGCGTCGCGGCTCTCCCGCTGGCCTTCGCGGGCCTCGTGCTCATACGCTCCTACCAGATCACTCTCTCGCGCCTCATGCCGAACCAGTGCCGGTTCGAGCCGCACTGCTCGAAGTACGGCTTCGAGGCGGTGAGAGCCCACGGCTTCTTCCGCGGATCGGCTCTCACCGTCTTCCGCGTGGTCCGCTGCCAGCCGTTCTGCCGCGCGGGCCACGACCCGGTCCCTCCGCGCTCCCCCTCTCCTTCGTCCGTAAGTCATGCGAGGAGAGCCGAGGAAGAAAAATGACGGACCTTCGCGATACGATCCGCGCGGTCGGGAGAGATCGGGGGCTCCGGGTGGGAGTCGTGCGACTCGTCGCGAGCGGGCTCCTGGGCGCCCTGGGAGCGACCGCGTGCACCGAGGCCCCGCCGCCGGCGCCGACGCCCCCGAGCGGGCTCGTGCCGTCGGAGCCGCTCGACCACGAGTCCGACAAGGCGGCGGTCGATCCGGCTCTCGGCCCGGCCGACGCGTGGTACGACCGCTACCACGCTTACATGACCGCCGAGGCGAGGCGCGACTACCTCGTGACGCCCGAGCCCGACCGCTTCGAGCGGTTCGGGACGCGCCTCCTCGACTACCAGCTCCGGGAGGAGCTCCTGCGAGAGCACCAGGACGAGCTCACGCGAGACGAGCAGGACGCTTACCGGAGCTTGCCGTCTGCCGAGTCGTGCCGCGGGTTCATCCGCGAGCGCGCGGGTCGTGCCCCGGCGGCTCCCGGCAAGGATCCGCTCGCGCCCGACGTCGCGGCGCCGTCCACGGGAAGCAAGACCAAGCCGCCCAGGTGATCCCCACCGATTCTCACAGAGAGAGAACCCCCGTGAGCTCGATGAAGTGCTTCGTCCTCGACACGAACGTCCTCCTCCACGCGCCCGAGGCGCTCCGGGGCTTCGGCGCGAACGAGGTCGTGATCCCGATCGACGTGCTCGAGGAGCTCGACAAGTTCAAGTCGCAGAACGACGAGCTCGGCCGGAACGCGCGCGAGGTCATCCGGATCCTCGACCGCTGCCGCGCGAAGGGGCGCCTCGGAGACGGCGTGCCGATCAACGAGAAGGGCGGGAAGCTCCGCGTCGACATGAAGCCCGTTTGCCTCATCGAGGCCGGGCTCGAGCGCGACACGCCGGACAACCGGATCCTCTCGGTGGCTTACAAGCTCCTGAAAGAGGGCCGGACGGTCGTCTTCGTCTCCAAGGACGTGAACGTGAGGATCAAGGCCGACGCTCTCAGGATCACGGCCGAGGACTACGAGACGGACAAGATCACGACCATGGAGGAGCTCTACGCCGGCTGGCGCGAGGTCGAGGTCGGCGAGGACGAGCTCAAGCGGTTCTTCGACGACCACCGGCTCGAGATCCCCCTCGACCTCTACCCGAACGAGGGCGTGCTCCTGCGAGACCGCTCGCGCGCCAAGCGGACGGCGCTCGGCCGCCGCATGCCGGGCGAGGCGCGGCCCGCCGCCGGCACCGCTCCAACGTGCGCCGCTCCTTCGAGCGTCGTGCGGCCGCTGGCGTTCACGGGAGACCAGCTCCTCGGGATCGCCCCCAGGAACCTCGAGCAGAGGATCGCGCTCGACCTCCTCCTCGACCCGGCGGTCAACCTCGTGACGCTCGTCGGCCGCGCGGGGACGGGGAAGACGCTCCTCGCGCTCGTCGCGGGTCTTCACCTCACGGTGCGCATGCACCAGTTCGAGAAGCTCCTCGTCTCCCGCCCGATCATGCCGCTCGGGAGGGACCTGGGTTTTCTCCCGGGGACCAAGGAAGAAAAGCTCGAGCCCTGGATGAAGCCGATCTTCGACAACATGAAGTTCATCCTGCGCGAGAAACGCGAGCCGGGAGAGGTCTCGAAGAAGATCGCCGAGCTCCTGAGGAGCTGGATCGTGGAGATGGAGGCCCTCACTTACATAAGAGGGCGTTCGATCCATGACCAGTTCATGATCGTGGACGAGTGCCAGAACCTGACGCCGCACGAGGTCAAGACGATCATCAGCCGGGCCGGCCACGAGACGAAGCTCGTCCTCACGGGAGACCCCTACCAGATCGACAACCCTTACCTCGACTCCGCATCGAACGGGCTCACCTACGTCGCGGAGAAGCTCAAGGGCCAGGAGATGACCGGGCACGTCGTCTTCACGAAGTCCGAGCGGAGCCCGCTCGCTTCCGTGGCGGCTGAGGTCCTCTAGATAACCGGGCGTCATTCAGCATGGTTGCGACTCGCGACCGAACGCTCGGCGCGGTGTCGTGAACGCGAAGACGCGAAGATGAGGAGACGCGAAGGGCTCGGCCGGCGACGCCGACTTCTTCTTCAGGACGTTCTTTTCGCCTTCGCGCCTTTGCGCCTTTGTGTTCTCTCGCGGGGTCGGGACGGGAGACGTGCTGATCGCGCCCTTTCAACTAGACCGCGCACTCCGAGTAACCGCACGAGGGACAGATCGGGCCGCAGACGCCGCCATGCCTCGCGGTCGGCGCGGCCGGAGAGGCGCCGGAGCTCTCTCCCGCGAGGGAGAGTACCTGGCCCGTCCGGCTCCCGTAGCGGTAGACGGTGATCCCCTTGCAGCCGAGCTCGTAAGCAAGGAGGTAGGCTCGCTTCACGTCGTCTCTCGTCGCATCCTCGGGGAGGTTGATCGTCTTCGAGATGGCGTTGTCGCCGTGCTTCTGGAAGGCGGCCTGCATGCGGACGTGCCGCTCGGGCGCGATCTCGTGCGCGGTGCGGAAGACGCGGCGCACGTCCTCGGGCACTCCCGGGACCTGGGCGAGCGTGCCCGTCTTCGCGACGCGCGCCTCGAGCTCGCTCGAGGCGAAGCCGCGTTCTTGCGCGATCCTCGCGAGCTCGGGGTGGACGACGGTCAAGAGAGCTTCCCCGTCGAGGGCCCGGCGCACGTAGCTCACCGCGAACAGCGGCTCGATCCCCGACGAGCACCCGGCGATGAGAGCGATCGTCCCCGTGGGAGCGATCGTCGTGACCGTGGCGTTCCTCTGAGGCGGGTCGCCTCTCCGGTGCCAGAGAGAGCCCGTCCACGCGGGGAACGGGCCGCGCTTCCTCGCGAGCTCGCGGCTCGCGCGCCTCCCGTTCTCCTCGAGGAACGCCGCGATCCTCTCCGCGAGAGCGAGCGCCTCGTCCGAGTCGTAAGGGATCCCGAGGAGGACGAGCGCGTCCGCGAAGCCCATGATCCCGAGCCCGATCTTCCGGTTCGCTTTCGTGACCGCCTCGATCGCCGGGAGCGGGTAGCGGTTCGCGTCGATCACGTCGTCGAGGAACCGCACCGAGAGCTCGATGAGAGACGCGAACCGCTCCCAGTCGAGGTCGCGCTTCTCCCGCGAGACGAGCTTCGAGAGGTTCACGCTCCCGAGGTTGCACGACTCGTACGAGAGGAGCGGCAGCTCGGCGCAGGGGTTCGTCGACTCCATGGCGCCCTGGAGCGGGGTCGGGTTCGTGGCGTTGACGCGGTCGATGAAGACGACGCCGGGCTCCCCCGACTCCCAGGCTCGCGCGACGATCCGGTCGAAAACGGCCCGCGCATCGAGGCTCCCGAGCGCCGTGCCCGTCCGCGGGCTCACGAGGTCGTACGCGCCGCCCTCGCGCACGGCCCTCATGAACGCGTCCGTGACCGCGACGCTCACGTTGAAGTTCCGGAGCTCGGCGGGATCGGACTTCACGTCGACGAACTCGAGGATATCGGGGTGATCCACGCGGAGGATGGCCATGTTCGCGCCGCGCCGGACTCCTCCCTGGTGGATCGCGTCCGTCGCGGCGTTGTAGACGCGCATGAAGGAGATCGGGCCCGAGGCTCTCCCGCCCGTCGTCGCGACCGCGTCGTCCTTGGGACGCAGGCGGGAGAAGGAGAAGCCGGTCCCGCCCCCCGTGCGCTGGATCTTCGCCGCGTGCTTGAGCGTCTCGAAGATCGCGTCGATCGAGTCCTCGACGGGGAGCACGAAGCAGGCGGCGAGCTGGCCGATCTCGCGCCCCGCGTTCATGAGCGTCGGCGAGTTCGGCAGGAACTCGAGCGAGGCGAGCGCGGCGTAGAAGTCGCGCGCGACCGCGTGCGCGTCCTCGCCGCGCGCCGCCTCGGGCGCCGCGACGGCGCAGGCGACGCGCCAGAACATTCCCGCCGGCGTCTCGACCACGCTCCCGTCCGCCGAGCGCACGAGGTAGCGCGCCTCGAGGATGCGCCGCGAATTCTCGGAGACGGCCGGCTCCGGCGTCCGGGGAGGAGACAGCTCGATCAAGAAGAACCTCTCCGCCTCAAGTATACGCGCCCGACTTCGGGAGAGCCTTTGCCGTCGCGCTCAGTCGAGCAAAGGCGGCTCCTTCGGTTCCTCGAGCTGCACCCGGACCTCGCGGCTCCCGGAGCTCACGAGGGTCCCCGTCGCGGACAGGCCGTAAGCCGAGAAGCTCACGATGAGCTCCTCCGCCACGACCGCTCCCGGGACGCGCGCCGCCCCGACGAGCGCGGCGTCGATCGGGACGATGGCCTGGGCCCTCTCGGCGCCCGAGCGCGCGGGGTCGAGGGCGCCCGCGCCCACGAGCTTCGCGTGCTCGCTCCTCGGGAAGCCTCGCTCGGCCAGGCGAGTCCCGGTCGAGAGAGCGAGCTCGTAGCGGCAGGCGATGTCGAGCCACGCGACCGCCTCCGGCGTGTCGATGAGGGCCTCGACGAACGACCCGCCCGTCTCGTCGCGCCGCTCGAACGCCTCGAGAGAGAGCCGGAGCGGCGGCACGTCCTCGCGCCCGATCCAGCGCGCGCGGAGGATGCGCCCCGTGAGCGCCTCTCCCCCTCCGGGCTCGGCGCGGAAGCCCACGAGCGTCCAGCCCTCGCCGGCGTCGGGTCGCGGCTCGCGCGGGCGGACGACGATGGGCAGCTTCTCCTCCTTCGGCGGATCGGTCCTCGGGGCGGCGGGCGGACGCGCCGCGACCTCGCACGCCTCGGCGGGAGGCGCAGGAGGAGGCGCGGGCGGATCGACGCGGATCTCCGTGGGCAGGTGAGCGACGCCCTCCTCGACCGGACCGGGGGCGGGCGCACGCTCGAAGCGGGGCCAGGCGCCCGCGCGCGCGAGGTCGTTCATGCGGTTCGTCGAGGCCGGCTCCGCCGCCGAGAAGTCGATGAGAGGGGAGAGGCGCGGCGGCGGGACCGCGGCCGCCGGCACGTCCTGCGTCCACGCGCGCTCGGCCTCCGAGGGGTCGATCCACCCGTCCGGGGGAGCGCTCCCGGCGCGCTCGGGCGCCGGCATCGCGGCAGGCCTCCTTCCCTGCACGGGCAACTGCCAGACGTACGCTCGATGGGAGTCCCCGTTCCTGCCCTCCTCCGAGAGCTCCACGGGCAGTCTCTGGGAGCGCACGGGAGTGTGCCTCAGACACTCGAGGAGGACCTCGACCGCGACCCGGCGGAGCGACCTCGCCGTGACGATCCAGCCGAAGAGGCGCGGCACCTCGATCTCGAAGAAGTGCTTCCCGCCCTCGAGCCGCGGCAAGCGACCTCCCACGGCGCCGATCGCGTAGCCGAGCGCGGCGAAGATCCCGGGCGGCGCGATCGAGCAGCGCCCGAGGAGCGCCGCGCGCAGGACCCGCTCCGGCGACCCGTCCACGAGGTGAGACTCGTCGTGGATCACCAGCTCGAGACGCTTCACGACCGCGTCGCGAGCGAGCGTGACGACGATCCGGCCGCGGAGGTCCTGCCCGAAGTGGAGCGTCGTGCGCTCGAGCGAGACGCGCACGGTCGGCTCGCCCGCGATGGCGATCGCGCCGGAGGACGGCGTGCGCTCTCCCGAGCCTCCCTTCGAGGGGCGATAGCGGACGACCGTGTGCTCGAGCGGGAGGAGAGGCACCTCGACCCACCGGGGCCCGAGCACGATCGGCGTCCGCCGGAGGAGCACCGAGGCGCCGGCCGCTCCCGCGACGCTCCCGTCGCAACCGAACGCGACGCACCCGCCGTGCTCCTCGAAGCAGGCGGCGTGATGCGGCGTGCGGCAGTTGACGCAGCGAACGACCCTTTCTTCCCCGACGAGGTCGTCGAGGCAGTAGGGGCAGCGCGCTTCGCTCCCCAGCAACGGGGCCTCCCGGGGCACGATGGCCTCGGCGGTCCTCGTGCGCCACCGCCAGCGACGCCGGTCTAGAACGGGAGCCTGTTGGCCCACGCCAGCTCGAGGGGCGCAGCCATTCTTCTCGCGGAGAGAAGAAGTCATCTTCGTCCGCCACGCCCCAAGGCGTGGCATTTGGTTCGGGCGGAAGCCGAGGCCGGTGATTTTCACCGCGGCTCGCTGCCGCTCGCCTGGGTTTGCTCTGCGTGGGGCGACTCTCGTCGCCTCCGCCCCTAGCGCCTCTCGTTGCCGGTGTTCGTCTCGTCCTCGCTCAGGTTCTCGACGGGGCCCATGTCGGTGTCGCCGGACGCGGGCCGGTCGACGACGCCGCTCTCGAGCGCGTCGAGCGCAGGCGCCTCGTCGGAGGAGCGCGAGCCGAGCATGAGGTGGTCGTTCCTCACCGAGCCCTCGTCGGAGGACGAGCCCGGGTCTATGACCATCGGCCCCGATCGCGCGCCCGTTCCCTCGTCGGACGAGCCGGGATCGAGGATCGGCGGCTTCGAACGACGCTTGCTCGCATCGGAGGAGCCGGCGTCGATGATCGGCACGGGACCCGCCGACGACGAGGAGCCCGGGTCGAGGACGAGGTGCTGGCTGTCGATCACCTTCGCCTCGTAGGAGTCGGCGATGACGACCGACTCGTCCGAGTCGATGTCCGAGAGAGGCTCGATCTTCGGGAGACGCGCGGAGTCCACGGGAACGATGCGCTGGGACGGCGGCACGAGGTTCTGCTTTTCTTCCAGCAAGACGATCACGTCCGAGTCGGCCGTGCGAGCGTCGCTGCCCTCGTAGGAGCGAGCCTCGGGGACGTAGCGCTTCTCGAGCTCGGAGGCGGTGGGCTCGCGCTCGAGGTAGACGTAGCGGCGGTTGTAGAGGCCGCGCACGACGGCGAACGCCGTCTCGTGCACGAGAGGAAGGGCGGGCTTCGCCTCCGGCTTCGCCTCGATGCGGAGGAGATGCGAGCCCTCCTCGGCGCGAGCGAGGGCCCGGCCGTCTCCCTGGATCTCGACGCGCGCGGCCGTCGCGCCGGGCGGTGCGACCGCGGCTCTCCTCGAGACGCGGTGATCGCGGAGGAGGTAGCGCTCGTAGGACATCTTCCCGTTCGTCCCGATCCCCCGGAGCTGCTTCTCGCCCCAGAGCTTCGCGAGAGAACGGCGCCGCACCAAGACGACGAGCAGCCAGAGGACCGCGAGGCCGAGGAGAGCGGCGGCGGCGATCTTCTTCCAGGGCTGGACCGTGATCTCGAGCGGGAGGCTCGCGACGGCCTCACCGTGAGCGAGCTTCGCCTTCGCGACGAGCTCGCAGTTGCCCGCGCGATCGGCCGAGGGCGCGCTGATCTTGACGAGGAACGTCGCCTTTCCCGGGAGCCCGTGCGTCTCGGAGATCGCCTCTCCCTGGATTCCCGTGAGAGAGAACGAGACGGAGGCGGCCTTCGTAGGAGGAGGAGTCAGCTCGAGCTCGACCTCGACCTCGGCCGTCCCGCCGGAGAGCGCGAGAGGGCCGGGCTCGCCCTTGCGGCGGATCGCGAGCGCGGGCGCCGGCGCGACCTCGATCGGAGAAGCGAGGCCGACGCCCAGCTCTCCCGCCTCCGCGCGCGAGAGCGAGTAGCTCCCCGCCTTCGCGAACGTGATATCTCCCTGGAAGCCCGCGCCCTTTCGCACGAGCTCGCCCGTCGCCTCGCCGCCCGAGCCCGAGCGGAGCGTGAGCGTGAATCTCCCGGGGACGAGCTCGTCGGGAAGGTCCGGATCGAGCTCTCCCACGAGGGCGAGGGGCGCTCCCACGACGGCGGAACCCTTGGGCTCGACGTGGACGGCGGCTCCTCCGATCCTCGTCTCGATCGGCGGCAGCGCGTTTCCATCGAGGACCGCGTTCACCGTGACGGTCGAGGCCTGCTCCTCGGCCGCGACGCTCCCGAGGAAGCGCTCGCCCTTCCGCGCGAGCGTCGCTTCGGCCGTGCCGGCTCTGACGTTCACCACGAGAGAGGGTGCCGGCGCGCTCGGGACGACTTCCACGAACGCCGCGTGAGACGCCGTCCTGAAAGCGCGCACGGCGAGCGAGAGCTTGGGGCCCGACGCGACGAGCGTCGCGACCGTGGTGCCCTTCTCTCCCGATACTTCCAGGGCTCCGTCGTGCGAGTCGAGGATGAACACACGCTTCTCGGCGTCCATCGGCGAGACGGCGTCCGTCCCGGAGATCCGGATCGGCCGATCCGCGAGAACCGCGACACGCGAGCGCGCCGAGCTCTCGATCTTCGCGCCGTTCTCCTCGAGGATGATCGAGCGCACGGCGACCTCGCCGCCGAGCGCGGAGGCGATTCCTCTCGCCGCCTCGAGCGGCCGAGCGAGGTCGAGATCGACGGCCTGCGCTCCCAGCTTCTCGATGAAAGAGACGCCCCGAGCCTCGACCGGGAGAGGCGCGCGGAGAGCGAAGAAGCGCTTCGAGAGAGCGGCTCCCGGGACGATCTCAGCGAGAGCGGCGCGGGCGGCCTCGTTCACGGCGTTCCGGTCGGGCTTCGGCGTCTTCGCGCGAGCT
>JACQDU010000294.1 GCA_016200955.1 bacterium | reverse complement strand
GGCGGTCGAAGATCGGCCGGTAGGTCCCGTTCACGTCGGCGCTCCCGACGTCGAGGATCCGGAGCGGCTTCTCCTCCTGGCCCGCGAGGAGCCTCTCCCTGAAGCCCCGCATCTTTTCGAGCGAGCTCTCGTGCACGGTCTCCTCCGGATGAGCTTTAATACGCCGCGTGCCGATCCAGGTCCAATGCTCGAGCTGCAAGGCCGCGTGGAACGTCGCGGACGAGAAGGCGACGGTCGCGGGGAAGTGCCCGCGCTGCGGCGCGGCGGTCACCGTGCAGGAGGCGGCGCCGCCCTCGCCGCCGCCCGCGCAGAAAGGGATCTCGCTCTCCTCGGGCATGGCCGCCGCGGGAGCGCTCCTCCAGCACCTCGCGCCCGACGCCGGAGCGCCGACGGTCCTCGAGATCGAGCACGCCCGCACGGACCCGCGGCGGCGCTTCGGGCACTTCATCGTGCTCTCCCTGGTCGGGAAGGGAGGCATGGGAGCCGTCTACCGCGCCTGGGACGACAACCTCCGCCGCACGGTCGCGCTCAAGGTCGTCCTCTCGAGCCAGGACGGGACCTCCGCGACGAGCCTCCAGCGCTTCCAGAGAGAGGCTCACGCGATCGCGCGGCTCCGCCACCCTTGCATCGTCTCGGTGCACGACACGGGCGAGATCGGCGGGAAGCCGTACCTCGCGATGGACTTCATCGTCGGGACGACCCTCGAGAGGAGGATCGGGAAGCGGACCGGCACGATCCTCGACACGCCCGAGCGCGCGGCGAGGCTCCCTCTCACGAAGGCGGTCGAGGTCCTGAGAGACGTCTCGCGCGCGGTGCAATACGCGCACGAGCAGGGAGTGATCCACCGCGACCTCAAGCCCGGGAACATCATGCTGGACGCGAAGGACCACCCCTTCGTGCTCGACTTCGGGCTCGCGAAGGTGCGCGACGACGCGAGCTTCGTCACGAAGGGCGGCGGCGCCATGGGCACGCCGGCTTACATGCCCCCCGAGCAAGCGGGCGGGACGAGCGAGGAGGTCGACGAGAGGAGCGACATCTACGCCCTCGGCGCCACGCTCTACCACGCGATCGCCGGAAGGCCGCCCTTCGAGGGAGAGAGCGAGATCAACGTCATCACGCTCCTCCTCACGAAGGACGCGCGGCCTCCCTCGACCTACAACCGGCTCGCGACGGGAGACCTCGACACGATCTGCCTCAAGTGTCTCGAGAAGGACAAGAAGAAGCGCTTCCAGTCCGCGGGAGACATCGCGGCCGAGCTCGACCGCTACCTCGCGGGAGAGCCGATCCTGACGCGACCGCTCGGTTTCCTCGGGAGAGCCGGGCGATCTCTCCGGAGGAACGCGAGGACGGTCGCGATCGCCGGCCTCGCGGCGCTCCTCTCCACGGGAGCGGTCCTCTACCCGGCGCTCCAGTCCTCGCTCGAGGAGAGCGGGAGGCGGGCGGCGTCGGCACGCGCGAGGGAAGCCGTGCTCGAGGCCGCGCGCTCTCTCCGGGGCAAGACCGGAACGGCGCTCGAGAAGTCCACGAAGCGCCTCGACGGCCTCCGCTCGGGGCCGCGAGGGTTCCTCTCGGACGTCGCCCAGGTCGTCTCCGAGCTCGACACGGGCACGCTCGCTCTCGCCGACGAGAGCGCGCTGCGGGCGGAGCTCCGCGCGGCGGGCACCGCCGCGGGAGGACCGAAGACGCCCGCTCCCGACCTCGAGCGCGCGCTCGAGGACGGCCTCACGCTCCTCGGGCGAGGCGCGCTCCTCGCGAAGGCGGCGCGCGAGCGGGGGCGCGGCTTTCAGCTCCTCTCCCGGCCAACGGACGCGGCGAAGGAGCGGGCGCGCGCTTACCGGCTCGACCCGGCGGGAGAGGACGGCGCGCGCGCCTTCGTCGAGATCGCCGAGGACCTCCTCGAGCGCGAGGACTGGCCGCGCGCTCTCGGCCTCTTCCGCACGATCGCCTCGCGGAAGCTCCCGCCCGCGATCTCGGCGCGCGCGCACGTGGGAGAGGCACGCGCCCTCATCGCGCTCGAGAAGCCCGAGGCCGCGCGCTCGCTCCTCTCGCGGGCTCTCTCCCAGAAAGTCCTGGGAGAGAGAGAGACCGCGGAGGCTCGATGGTTCCTCGCGGTCGCCTCGCGCCTCTCGGGCACCGTGAGCGTCCCCGTGGACGG
>JACQDU010000293.1 GCA_016200955.1 bacterium | reverse complement strand
CCTCGAGGCGACGATCGACGCGGGCGAGCCCCGGAAGCTCGAGGCCAGCTCTCCTTCTCCGGGCGAGGTCGTCCTGCGAGACGAGAAGGGCCGCGTCGTGCGAGCGCTCGTCGCGCGAGGAGCCGACGGCGAGATCTGGGTCTCGATCGGCGGGCGCGTCGCGCGGCTCTCCCGTCGCGACGAGCGGCGCGCGCGCTCTCACGCCTCTCACGACACGGCGCTCGAGGTGCCGATGCCCGGCACGTGCCGCGACGTCCTCGTGCGAGCGGGCGACCGCGTCGAGAAGGGCGCGCTCCTCGTGATCGTCGAGGCCATGAAGATGGAGCACGAGGTCCGCTCGCCTCGAGCCGGCGTCGTGAAGGCCGTGCACGCGAAGAAGGGCGAGGCCGTCTCCCCCGGCACGCCTCTCGTCGAGATCGAGCCCTTCGACGCGCCTGCTTAGGCGTACAGCGATGGAACGACTTGCCGCCAAGACGCAAAGGCGCCAAGAACGGAGCGTCTTGGCGTCTTGGCGGCCAGTTTTCCCGGGTCTATCGCGGTAGTGTTAGGATCGAAAGCTCGGGAGGCTTCCTTGGGACGAGGGGCGCGCCTGGCTCTCGCTTGCTTCGCGCTCGCGGCGACCTTCCTCGGCGCCTGGCTCGGTCGCGTGAGCGTCTCGAACGGGCTCTACGCGACGTTCGACAAGGTCTGCCACATGCACGGACCGTCGATCGAACCGGAGAAGCTCACGAAGCCGCTCGAGGTCGTGGCGTTCACGGAGCGCATGGGGGAAGGGATCCTCGGCGTCGCGATCCTGGGGTGGGTCGTGGTGGCCGCGTTCGCCGCGCGCGCGACGCCCACCGTGACCAAGTCCGCCGCGATCCTCGCGGGTCTCGCGGTGTGCCTGGGAGTCTACGCGCCCGGCTCGCGCCTCCCGGGAGTCCTGGCCGTCCGGCCGCCGTCCAGCTCCGGTCTCGATGACGTCGTCAACGTGGACCGCTCCCTCCAAAACGTCTTCGTCGTCGAGGCGACCAGGAACCGGCAGCGATGCTGGGCGGCGACGGTCAAGTCCGAGACGCCCGAGCGCGCGTCGCTCGATCCCGCCGCGCTCGCGGACGTGCTCACCGAGCGCTTCGCCAAGTACGAGAAGAAGAACGTGAGGATCTACTTCCCCGGGCACTGCGACAAGGAGTCGAAGGCGGCCTTCGTGGCCGCCGTCGTCTCGGCGACGAGCGCCGTGGGCCAGACCTTCGACGAGGCGCGTCTCCCCGTGCAGGAAGACTGGGACGCGCTCAGGAAGCTGAACCACCAGGAGCGGCTCCGCCCCTTCCAGGAAGGCGCGTACGCCTCGACCGCCGCGCGCTTCTGCGGAGCGCTCGCGCTCGCGCTCGTCGTGTTGTGGGCCGACGCCCGCGGCACGAGAGCGAGGGCGGCGAGCGTTCTCACCGCGGGGTGCCTCGTGCTCGCGCTCGCGCAGGTCGTCTCGCTGCCGCTCGTCCTCTACCTCGGGATCCTCTCGGAGAGGACCGCGCCCGACAAGATCCGTTACCTCGACGCGGTCACGCCGCACGTGTTCCTCCTCGTGCTCGGCGCGATCGGTCTCGCCGCGGGAGCGGTCATCGCGATGTTCGGCGTCCTCCTCATGCCGGAGGGCGAGGAGCCTGCCCTGCCCAAGCTCCCGCGAGCGCCTCGAGTGTCGCTCGCTCCCAGGCCGGAAGCGACGCCGGCGTCTCCTTCCGCGCCGCCGTCGCCGGCCGCGCCTCCGTCGGCCGCGCCGCCCGCGCCCGCATCGAGCGCGGCTCCGCCGGAGACGAGCCAGCCCGCTCCTCCGACCGCCGGTCCGGAAACCAAGGCGAGTTGAACGACAGCCGCGTGAGCTCACCGAGAAGCCTCCGCGCGGTCGAGGCGTTCCTCTTTCTCCTCTGCCTCGCGACGTACGTCTCGGCGTGGGACGACGAGCTCGGGACGAGCGCGCTCGCGCACTTCGATCAGACGGTCGCGATCGTCGAGAGCGGGACGCTCTCCATGACATCCGTGATCTTCACGCGGCACGGAGCGACCGTCGACTGGTCCTCGCCCGACTACCCGGAGCCGCAGAAGGACCTGACGGCGGCTCATATCTATCCGGGCAAGGCGCCCGGCCTGTCGTTCCTCGGAGTCGCGCCCTACTTCCTTCTCTCGAAGTGCGAGCGAGCGCTGGGAGAAGACCCGCTCGCGCCCGCGGTCTTCGAGAGGAACGGGAGGATCCTCTCCTGGCTCCTCGCGTCGCTCCCGGCGGCCGTCGCGGCCGTGCTGCTCCTCCGTCTCTCGCTCGCGCTGGGAGCGAGGCTCGAGACCGCGACGCTCGGAGCGCTCACGATCGCTCTCGCGACGCCGTTCGCTCCGTTCGCGAGCGCGCTCTACCCGCACGCGGGCGAGAGCGCCGCGCTCGCGGGAGCAGGGCTCCTCGTGCTCACGGGAGAAACGAGCGGGCGGCGCGCCGCGGGAGCGGGGTTTCTCCTCGGGCTCGCGACCGCGATCTCGTACCAGGCGGCGTTCGCGGTGATCGTGCTCGGAGCCGCGCTCCTCGTGCGCGCCAGGAGCACGCGACCGCTCGGGCCCTTCGTGCTCGGAGGTCTCCCGTGGCTCGTCCTTCTCCTCGTGATCCACCACGTGGAGTTCGGCGCGCCGTGGCGGACGGGGTACGGTTGCGTGAACCCTGGTTTCGCGAAGGCCGGCCTCGCGTGGAGCCTCTCGCCCGGCTACGTCGCGAACGCCGTCCTCGGCCTAACGGTCTTGCCGCGCTGCGGGCTCCTTTTCTTCGCGCCCGTCGCGGGAGCCGCCGTCCTCGCGGCGGCGCTCGAGCTTCGCCGCGAGCCGAGCCGCGATCGGCGCATCGCCGCGGCCGTCGCGCTCGGGTTCTTCGCGCTGACGATCGCGCTCACGTCCACGCAGCCCGGCTGGTGGGGCGGGAAGTCGAGCGGGCCTCGTTACCTCGTGCCTGCGCTCCCGCTGCTGGCGCCGTTCGCGGCGCGCGCGTGGCAGCGGTGGCCGAACGGGACGGCCGCGCTCGCGGGCGCGTCGCTCTCGAACGCGCTAGCGGTCCTCTGGGTGACGCTCACGGCTTCCCAGGAAGACTTCAGGAGTCCGCTGTTCCAGTGGATCTACTGGCTCCTCCTCTCGGGAAAGGTCGACAGGTCGAGTCCGGGTAAGGCGCTCGGGCTCCCGGGTCTCCTCGCGCTCGTGCCTTACTTCCTCGTCGCGCTGCCGCTCGCGGTCGGTCTCTTTCTCTCGGTGAGGCGAGCTTCCCACGAAGAGAGACCGGCGAGCCCGTGAGCTCGAGCAGGAGGAGCGCGCCCTTCGTCGTCGCGCTCGCGCTCGTCGTCGCGATCCCTCACGTGCGGACGATCGCGAGCGGGCCGTCGATCTATCTCGCGGGCCCGACCGACACGCTCGCGTTCGCGCTGCCCCAGACGGCGGCTTACCGCGAGAGCGTGCGAGCGGGCGAGCTTCCTCTCTGGAACAGGACGCAGCTCTACGGCATGGGCACGCTCGGAGACCCGCAGGCGCGCGTCTTCTATCCGCCCATGCTCCTCTACGCGGCGCTCGACATGCCGCTCGCGCACCACGTCTACGCGCTCGCGCACGTGCTGCTGCTCTCGCTCGGCACGTTCGCGCTCCTGCGGCGCGAGAAGTGCACGCCCGCCGCGGCGTTCCTCGGGGCCGCGTCGCTCGGGCTCTCGTGGAAGGTCTTCGCTTACCTCGTCGCGGGCTGGGACACGATCCTCGGGTCCTTCGCGTGGATGCCGCTCGCCGTCCTCTTCTTCCTGAGAGCTTCGCGGGAGAAAGACCTCCGAGCCGCGGCTCTCCTCGGAGCCGTGCTCGCGGCCTCCGCGCTCGCGGCGACGCCGATCTTCGCCGCGTTCTTCCTGGTCGCTTCTCCCTTCCTCGGAGCGCTCGCCATCGGTCCGCGCGAGATCGCTAGAGAGAGCGGAGCTCGCAAGGCGAGGCGGCTCGCGCTCGCGCTCGCGGTGAGCGCCGTGCTCGCTCTTCTCCTCCTGGCGCCGCTCGTGCTGGCGTCGCTCGACACGAGCGCGCGCTCCTTGCGCTCGGACGTGGGCGAGAGCTACGGGACGGAGCTTCCGCTCGCGTTCCCGGGAGCGGTGAGGGCGCTCGCGCTTCCCGACCTTTCGCGCGAGGACTTCGCGTGGGAGAGAGGGAACGGCCTCGGCCTCCTCGCGCTCCCGCTCGCGTTCGCGGGAGCGCTCGTCCGCAGGAGGCGACCCCTCGCGGTCTGGCTCCTCGTCGTCTTCCTCCTCCTCGCGGGAGGCCGCGCGACGCCGATCGGGCGGGCCGTCGCTCTCCTGCCCGTCGTCGGGAAGCTCTCTTACCTGACGCGTCTCCTCTGGTTCTCGTCTCTCGGCCTCGCCGTGCTCGCGGGAGTCGGCGCCGACGCTCTCCTGAGAGCGGGGAAGAAGAGACGAGCCACGCTCGCGCTCGGGCTCGCGGTCGGTTCGGCCGTCGCGATCGCGAGCCTCGTGGGAGAAGGCGCGCTCCGCGGCCTCGACTCGGGCCCGAACGCTCTCTCGCCCAGGACCGTGAGCCTCCTCAAGGCGAGCGCGATCGTGGCCCTCGCGCTGGCGCCGCTCCTCGCGTGGCTCGGACCGCTCGCGAGGCGCGCGGCGGTGCTCGCGCTCCTGGCGCTGGTTCCGCTCGAGCTCGTCGGTCTCTCGGAGCTCACGCTCGTGCGCGTTCCATTCGCCTCGCTCAGGGAGAAGACGCCGATCGAGCGAGCGCTCGAGAAGGAGCCCTTCACGCGGCTCGCGGTGGTCACGAGCAACACGTTCACGGACCCGGTCGTGCCTCTCTACTCCGAGGGACTCGAGCGCGTGGGAGGCTGCAACCCGCTCCAGACGAGGGCCGCCGCGCATTTCCTCGACGCGATCGCGGGCGAGCCGCTCGCCTTCCGTCCTTACCGCGAGCTCGAGCGGATCGCTCGGCCGGACCTCCTTGCCCTTGGCGCCACTCACGTCGCCACGCGCGAGCCGCTCCCGGGGAGCGAGCCTTGCGCCACGAGCGAGAGCGCGATCTACGCTCCCTGCGGCGATCGCGTCGAGAAGAAGGCTTTCCTCCAGGGAGTGAAGGGCGCCCTCCCGCGCGCTTACCTGATGCCGCGTGCGCGCTCGCTCCGGGGAGACGAGCACCTCGCTGCCATGCTCGCCGCGCGGCCGTTCTCCGGCGAGACGACGCTCCTCGTGGACGGAGAGGTGCCCGAGGAGCTACGGGGAGACAGCGAGGGGCCGCTCCCGGTCGAGATCGTCTCGCACGAAACGAACCGGGTCGTCCTGCGAGCGACCGCGCCCGCGGGAGGTGGCTTCGTCGTCTTCCTGGACGCGTTCTCTCCCGACTGGAAGGCGACCGTGGACGGCGCTCCGGGGGAGATCCGGCGAGCGAATCACCTCTTCCGTGCCGTCCGGGTTGCGAAAGGCTCCCACGAGGTCATCATGCGAGTCGGCTTGCCGCGGTCGTTCGTTCTCCCCGTGCTGGGGCTCACGCTGCTCGCGTTCGCTCTCCTGAAGAGGCGTGCGGTCGCTCGCGGGAGCTAAATGAAGGGCGTGATTCAGCACGGTCTCCCGTCCCGATCCCGCGAGAGAACACAAAGGCGCAGAGGCGCGAAGGCGCAAGGAACGTCCCGAAGAAGAAGCTCGGTGTCGCCGGCCTCCAGCCCTTCGCGCCTTCACATCTTCGCGTCTTCGCGTTCCCGACACCGCGCCGAGCGTTCATCGTCGCGAGTCGCAGCCATGCCGAAGGACGCCATCTAGATCGGATCCGCCAGCGAAGCGCGATCAGATCGTCCGCGCGAGCTTCTCGACCGGGATCGACCACGCAGGGATCCCGCAGTAGCGATCGCCCTCGGGACAGAACGGCGTGAGCTTCGCACGCTTCCGCGCCCAGCAGGGAGGGCCGATCCACTCGCCGATCCGCGGCTGGACCGCGCGGACCTGCGCGACCTCCTCCTGGCTCGCGCGCCAGATCTCCTCCTGCGCGAGGTAGCAGAGGCGCTGCGACCACTTGTGGTGCAGGTTCAGGAGGTCGCCCGACTCCTCGAAGCGGATCGCGACGGCGTTGGGCAGGAGGTAGTGGGCGGAGGAGACGTCCGCTCCCATGTCGATGAGCTTCCGGATCGCGGCCCACGTGCGCTCGGCGACTTCCTGGAAGAAAGCCCGCGCGTCCCGGGTCTCCTCGAGGGCGCGCGGCAGGACGAGGTCGGGCGCGTCGAGAGGGACCGCCGCCGCGAGGATCGGCCGCGAGGCCGGCGTCATGCGGTGACGCTGGTCCTGCGAATCCGCCGTGTGAGAGAGCTTCTTCGAGAAGGTCCAGTGCGCGTGCACGAGGGCGCGCGAGAGCTTCCCGTGAGTCGTCAGGTTGAGCGCCTGTCCCAGGAGGCGGTGCTCCTTGGGATCGAGGACGAGCCGGATCGCGCGGTCGTCGTCGAGGGTCTCCTTCCGCGCTCCGAGGACGGTGCGCACGGCCTGCGCGAGCGAGGCCTCCGCGTTCGCCTTCCAGTCGGTTAGGCGCGAGTACCTGTACGGCGCGAGGCGCTCGTCGAAGTCGCGGCAGAAGGAGGCCGCGCTCTGGCCCGAGGCGCCGCGGAGGGCTTGCTGCTCCTCGAGGAGACGGTACTCGAGCGTGTCCTCGAGCTCGATCGGGTCCTCGGCGTGCTTCCAGAAGTCCGGGTCCTTCTCGCGCACGAGAGAGCACATGGCCTCGACGACGGCCCGTTGCTCGGCGGGGACGTCGAAGACGCGGCAGAGGCGCGCGTAGCGGTGGAGCACGAGGCCCGAGATCGTGTGGTACAGGTGAGCGTGCGTCGCGACGGGGAGGATGTAGCGCGCCATCTCGAAGACGCGCTTCTCGATCGACTTCTCCCAGTTCTTCGCCGTGCGCTTCCGCGCGGGGAAGATCGCGAAGTACTCGTCCTCGACCTTCTTCCGGAGGAGAAGCTGGAGGCGCTCGTAGGCGTCCATCTGCTCCTCGCAGGTCCGGTGGAAGAGCTCGCGCGCGGCGTCCGAAGGCAAAGGAGGGACCGTGTAGTTCCCTCTCTTGACCTTCACGTAACGCTGCGAGACCTGCTCCGAGTTGTAGAAGGGGTGCGAGTGAAGGAACGACCACACGAACTGCCGCGAGACCCGCTGGAGCACGAACTGGAAGGTCGGGTGCTGGATCGTCGTGTGGTGGCCGGCCTTGTAGGTCGAGGCGCCGATCTTGTCGCGCATGTCGCGCGCCTTCTCGTCCTTCGAGACGTCCTCGGGGTAGATGACCTTCGAGTTGTAGCAGGTGCGCGCCGTCGCGACGGCGTTGTCGTAGGGGCGGTCGAACCAGTTCTGGAGCTCGACCACCGGCGCGGGGTCCACGCCGTGGCTCTCTGCGCTCGCGCGCGTGCGCTCGCCCAAGGGTCACTCCCTTGACATCATCTATCACGCCCCTCCGACCGGCGAGGCGAGAAACGTGAGGAGGCGAGCGTCGCGTCAGCCTCGTCTTTCGGTTCAACGCGGAGGCGGCGCTGAACGGCTCACTTGCCACTGGGCACTGGTCACTGGGCACTGGGCATTGCTCCATGGGCAGGTTCAGTGCCGACGGGATGCCGCTACGAATGACCAGTGACAGGTGCCCAGTGCCCCAGTGACGAGTGAATTCTTTGGAGTCTCATTGCTGCTGAAGTGCCCGAAGTGACGGATCAAGTCACGCGGGACACCAAGACCTAGCCCGCATCATTCATGAGTGCTCGCGGTTGGTCCATCAAGTTGGCTATCAATTCGCTGCCACGATCGCGTCGGCGCTGGCGTGGGCGCCGTGACTTCGTGAGCGGGCCGCTCGAGGAGCGCACGACGGCGATCGGG
>JACQDU010000315.1 GCA_016200955.1 bacterium | reverse complement strand
TTCCGGGGGGCAATCGCTCGGCTCGATCGGGTCGCGTAGGTGGTATAATGTGCCCTCCGCGGCCAGGACGGGGTGGTGGTTTGACCTACAGCCAACGGATCATGACCGTGACAACACTCGTAACGGCGGGGGTGGCTCTTACACTGGTGATCCAGCCGCCCCAGGTTTGGCTGCTGGTCGTGCTTGTCGTCGTCACCGTTTGTGTTGGCACCGACCAGGTTTTGCGGGGTCACCCACGACTGCGGCGAGTCGAGTCCGGCGTCGCGGAGGTCGCTCGCCTGACGCAGGTCTTCCGGCAAGCGCGCGCGTCGCGGATCGTCGAGAACGCTCACCGCGTTCGCGAGGGGCTCCTCCCCGACCTCGGCCCGCCCGGAGACGGCGAGCTCGAGGACTTCTTCTTCATAGAGAAAGACGATCCCGCGCAGGTGAAGGACGCGATCCTGAGGGTCGTGTGCGAGAGGATCCCGAGGAAGTTCGGCCTCGACCCCAAGCGCGACGTGCAGGTCCTCGCCCCCATGCGCAAGGGAGAGTGCGGCTCTCACTCCCTCAACGCGGCGCTCCGCGAGAGACTGAACGCCGGAGGGGACGAGGGCGGCCGGACCTCGGGCAAGCCGAGCCTCTCTCCCGGCGACAAGGTCATGCAGGTGAGGAACGACTACGACCGCGACGTCTTCAACGGAGACGTGGGAGAGGTCGTCTCCCGCGAGAAGAACGGCGCCTTGTCGGTGAGATTCGACGACCGCGTCGTCCTCTACGACGCCCGCGCCGCGCAGGCGCTGCTCCTCGCTTACTGCGCGACGGTTCACAAGTCGCAGGGAGGGGAGTTCCCCGCGGTCGTCGTGCCGGTCGTGCTCGAGCACTGGGTCCTCCTCGCGCGGAACCTCCTCTACACGGCCATGACCCGCGGGCGAAAGCTCGTCGTCCTCGTCGGCCAGAAGCGCGCGATCGAGCGAGCCGTGTCGAACACCGGCTCGGGCAGCGGGCGCGCGTCGCCCCGGCGGAGCCACCTCGCGGCGCGCCTGCGGGCTGCCGTCTCCCTCGGGAGCGGCGCCCTGTGAGCGTGCGCTTCTGCTCCTCCTGCGGGCTCGAGGTCTCCGGGCAAGCCTCGGGCGCCGAGAGGCCGACGCCGTCTCCCGCGAAGAAGCAGATCCTCGAGTGCCCTCGCTGCCACGCGTCCCTGCGCATGGTGCCGGCCATGGGAGTCGCGGTCGTCGTGCGTGACAGCCCTCGCGGGAAGGAAGTCCTCCTCGTGCGCCTCGACGCCGACGCTCTCGTGGGGCGCGGGCTCTGGTGTCTTCCCTTCGGAAACGTCGAGTGGGGAGAGGACGTGCGCGACGGCACGCGCCGCGAGGTCCGCGACCGGACGGGCCTCGAGGTCGAGGTGCTCGAAGTCTTCGACGTCCAGTCGAACGAGGGTCCCGAGAGCCACGCCGTCGGGACGTGGTTCCACGCGCGCCCGCTCGACCCGGGAGCGGAGCCCTCGCCGCGAGAAGGCGTGGACCGCGCGGAGTTCTTCCCGCTCTCGGCTCTCCCGGCGGAGCTCGCGTTCTCCGCGGACGGGCGCGTCCTCTCCCGCCTCCAGCGAGAGCTCGGGACGGACGACGCGGCGCGCCTCGCGGTCGAGCTCGAGGCCGCCCGCGCCGACCTCGAGCGCCGCCTCGAGCGCCGGCGCGAGAACTACCGCGGTCTCCTCGAGCTCTACACCAACGAGCTCATGCGAGGAGCGTGGGTCAACGAGCTCCTCCTCGCTCTCTCGAAGACGGACGGAGCGCGCGCGGTCGCGGTGCAGGCCGCGACTCACCTGGCCACGCAGCGAGACGTGGACGCCGTGCGCGTGTGGCTCCCCGGCCCGCCCGACCGCTGCGAGGTCTGCCCGTGGGCGCAGCAGTGCCTCCGCGACCGCTGCCTCCACCTCGTGGCGCGCGCGGGGAAGAACGAGGGCACGGGAGACGCGGCCGAGCCGCCCGCCGAGGACGAGCTCAGGATCCCGTTCTCTCGCGGCCTCCCGGCGGCCGACACGGCCCTCAAGAACGCGATCCACCAGGCCGAGCTCCCCGGCGCCGGAGCGCGCCCCGCTCGCTTCGAGGGCTTCCCCCTCGACGTGGGAGCGTCTCACCCGGGGACGCTCGGCCTCATAGCGCCCGTGCCGCTCGACCAGAACGCGCGCCGCCTGTTCGAGATCGTGGCGCGCCACGTCTCCGCTCTCGTGAGGAACGCGCGCCTCGTCTCGGACCTCCAGTCGGCGAACAAGGCGAAGTCGGCCTTCATCGCGCGCATGTCGCACGAGCTCAAGACGCCGCTCACGGCGATCCTCGGCTTCGCCGAGCTCCTCCGCGAGGAGCGCTCGGCCGCGGGAGACGAGATGGGAGCGGACGGCGCCGCGACGATCGAGAGCTCGGGGCGCCAGCTCCTCGGGATCGTCGAGTCGATCCTCGAGATCGCGAAGCTCGAGTCGGGCGCGATCTCCATGTCTCCCGTGCGCGCCGACCTCGGGCAGCTCGTGTATGCGGCCATCGAGCGCCACCTCCCGCGGGCGTCGGCGACCAAGCTCTCGCTCGTCTTCGAGGACCCGCCGCCGCGCGGGGCCGCGATCGCGTGGTGCGACCCGGCGCGCGTCGAGAGGATCCTGGACGAGCTCCTCCTGAACGCGCTCAAGTTCACGAAGGAGGGCGGGATCACGATCTACGTGCGCCCGGGGGACGAGGACGTCGTCGTGGAAGTGAAGGACACCGGTATCGGCATCGCCCCCGAGCAGCACGAGCGCGTCTTCGAGCCGTTCACCCAGGCGGACGAGTCGATCCACCTCGACTACGGCGGCCTCGGAATCGGCCTCGCGATCGCGAAGACCCTCGTCGGCCTCATGGGAGGCCGGATCTGGGTCGACAGCGCGCTCGGAGCGGGAAGCAAGTTCTCGGTCCTTCTCCCGAGGACGGCCCGGGCCTGAGCCTGCGCGAGCGTGCGCTTCAGCCTTCGCCGAAGGCGAGTGCGACGGCGCAACGATTCCCCGGGGTCGGGAAGGCCCGGCGAAATTCGCGGGCCCGCGGTAAGCTCCTCGCGTAAGAAGAGGTTGGCGCCACGGCGTCCGCTGTCTCTTCCTCTTCCGCCGCGTCGCTCTTCGCGTCATAATGGGTGAGTCACGGAGGCAACGGTGAGGTTCCATCTGGTCGCTCCGGCCGTCGGTCTCGCCTCGCTCATGCTGGCGGGTTGCCAGAGCGAGCCGCGAGTCGAGCCCGTTCCGCGGAGCGCGTGGGAAGCGACCGCGACGTCGCGCCGCACGCCCTACGCTCAGAGGCCTTACCGGAACGTCGAGCCGCCGGCTCGCTCCCAGGTGAGCGACGACTTCCTCTCGCGCGAGCGAGTCCTCGACATCGCGGTCAAGCGCGATCCGCAGGAAGCGATCTCCGAGATCGACCGGCATCCGCTCGCCTTCCCGCTGAACGACGAGAACATCGGGTGGTTCGAGGACCGCCTCGTCTCGCCCGAGGTCGTGGACTACCTGAAGAAGCGCTCCCAGGTGAAGTGGGCGGACCTGAGGAAGGAGCCGAGCTCGGCTCCCTCGACCGACTACGCCTTCGTCCCGACGGACGACTTCGCCCCGCTCCCGACGGATGCGCCGCCCACGAGGACCGTGATCGTCGAGAGACCGTCCTCCGTGGTCTACGAGTACTCGACGACCTGGGATCCTTACTGGGGCTGGTACTACGGCGGCTGCTATCGCTCGAATTACTGCTGGGATGGCTCTTGCTGGGTCTACCGCGAGCCCTGCCATCCGACGACGACCTACTACGGGAGCGTCTATCGCAGCTCGAACGGCGTGATCGTCGGTCCCGCGAACGGGCCCGTCGTCGTGACGTCGCCTCGCAGCACGACGACTTACCGGCAGGGCGCGGTCGTGGCTCCGGCGACGGCGCCCGCCGGCCTCTACAACCCGCGCGGCTTCGTGCAGTCGCAGCCGATCGTCACGACCACTCCCGGCACCACGACGACGGTCGTCCGCTCCAACTCCGGGAGCAGGAACCCGACGGTCGTCATCACTCGCGGCGCTCGCTAGCACCGTCCGCGAAGGCCGCGCCCGGGAGAGGATGCGGCCGCCCTTGGTGCACTTGTCCAACCTCGGGCGATCTTCGCCTGGGCCCGACCGGCGCGTAAGGCTTTAGCTCGCCCGCAGCCCGGGCATGAACTTTGCCCCTGCCGTGTTCTCCTCACGAGTCTCCAGCTCCGCGTGGGAGTCGAAGGAGGGCGACATGAGCAGGTTCCGTGAGCAGGGGATCGACGAATACTTCGCGTCCATCCACGGCTTCCGCCTCGTGACCCCCGACGAGGAGCGCGCCCTCGCGCTCCGTATCCGCAAGGGCGACGCCGCCGCGCGCGAGGAGCTCATCAACGCGAACCTCCGGCTCGTGATCTCGATCGCGACGGCCTATGCCGGCCGCGGGCTCTCGCTCCTCGACCTCATCGAGGAAGGGAACCTGGGGCTCACGAAGGCCGCCGGCCTGTTCAATCCCGATCTGGGCTGCCGCTTCGCGACGTACGCGACGTGGTGGATCAAACAAGCGATCCGCAGGGCCCTCGCCGACACGGCGAAGACCGTGCGGATCCCGAGCTACCTCCACCCGAAGATCGCCGAATGGAAGGAGATCGCGCGCAAACTCGAGGAGGCGTTCGGCCGCGAGCCGAGCCTCGCCGAGATCGCGAAGGCCGCGGGAGTCGCTCCGCGGACCTTCCCGATCATGGCGAGCGCGCTCCTTACGCTGCGCTCGATCCGCCAGACGGTGAGCCTCGACTCGGGAACGGACGACGACGAGCCGCTCGCGGGAGGGCTCGAGGACAGGCAAGGCCACGACCCCTCCGAGGAGGCCGCGAGCCGCCAGGCCAAGAACCGTCTGGCCGAGATCCTGAACGACATGCCGAAGCGGTCGCTCGAGATCCTGACGCTCCGCTTCGGCCTGGACGGCGAGGAGCCCCAGACCCTCCGGGAGGTGGGCCAGAAGGTCCACCTCTCCCGCGAGCGCGTCCGGCAGATCGAAGCCGAATCGCTCGCACAGCTCCGCCGGCTGTTCGACCCGAAGGGCTTCCCCACCGGGTAGCCGGCGGCTCGTAGAGGCGAGCCGCGGATCGGCGCTTCCCCCGCGCCGGTCCGCGGCGGTGCCGTCCCAAGAAAGGCGCGATTCAGCACGGGCTCCCGTCCCGACCCCGCGAGAGGACACAAAGGCGAAAAGGCGCGAAGGCGCAAAGAACGTCCTGAAGAAGAAGCTCGGCGTCTCATG